>NZ_JAIOKW010000016.1:0-134922 GCF_020093335.1 Pseudomonas fluorescens group sp.
GCGCTGGGTGGCGAAGCCGCCCCAACAAAGACACCGCCGAGCGCCTGATAAACCAAGTCGCCTGGTTTGGGGCGGCTTCGCCACCCAGCGCGGGGCAAGCCCGCTCACTACAAAAAAGCAGATACAAAAAAAGCACGCACAAAAAAGGCCACTCTTTCGAGTAGCCTTTTTTGATGTTTGGTTGCGGGAGCCGGATTTGAACCGACGACCTTCGGGTTATGAGCCCGACGAGCTACCAGACTGCTCCATCCCGCGTCTGTGTGTCGGCATTCTACAGAGGAACGCGTGTGTGTCAACCTGTGAATTGAAGAAAAGCGCTTGTGGTTCAAGTGGTTAGCTCTCCAAGCTAACGCCGGATGAGGCTCTGGGCCAGTCGGGCCGAGGGTTTCAGCTCTATTGGGATGCGAAATTCGATTGAGAAAATAAATTCATCTTGGAATTTTCCTACCGCTCAAGCGGAAGATTCAAACTACTGGTGCTATATACAGGTGTGAATGCGATACTGGCGCCCCGTAGGTTCACACCCCGTTTATATGACGCAGCGCAAAATCATCCACGTCGACTGTGATTGCTTCTACGCCGCCATCGAGATGCGCGATGACCCGAGCCTGGCGCAGAAGCCGTTGGCGGTGGGCGGCTCGGCGGACCGGCGCGGGGTGATCGCTACCTGCAACTACGAGGCACGCGCCTACGGGGTGCGCTCAGCGATGTCGTCACGCCATGCCTTGAAGCTGTGTCCGGACCTGACCATCGTCAAGCCGCGCATGGATGCTTATAAGGAAGCGTCGAAGGAAATCCAGACGATCTTTCGCGATTACACCGACCTGATCGAACCGCTGTCGCTGGATGAAGCCTACCTGGACGTGTCCGACAGCCCGCATTTTGGCGGCAGCGCCACGCGTATCGCCCAGGACATTCGCCGCCGCGTCTCCAACCAATTGCACATCACCGTGTCCGCAGGCGTGGCGCCGAACAAGTTCCTGGCCAAGATCGCCAGTGACTGGAAGAAACCCAACGGGTTGTTCGTGATTACCCCGGACCAGGTCGAAGACTTTGTCTCGCAGTTGCGAGTGAGCAAGTTGCACGGTGTGGGCAAGGTCACCGCCGACAAGCTCGCGCGCCTGGGCATAGAAGACTGCTTGCAGTTGCGTGAATGGAACAAGCTGGCGCTGGTGCGCGAATTCGGCAGTTTTGGCGAGCGGCTGTGGAGCCTGGCCCGTGGGGTCGATGATCGTGTCGTGCAGAACGACAGTCGCCGGCAGTCGATCAGTGTAGAAAATACCTACGACGTGGACCTGCCGGACCTCTCAAGCTGCCTGGCCAAACTCCCCGAATTGATGGAAACCCTGGCCGGACGCATGGCGCGCATCGACAGCAGTTACCGTGCGGGCAAGCCGTTCGTTAAGGTGAAGTTTCATGACTTTACCCAGACGACGCTGGAACAGGCGGGGGCCGGGCGGGACCTGGAGAGTTATCAGCAACTGCTGACCCAGGCGTTCAATCGTGGCGGGAAGCCGGTGCGGTTGTTGGGGATTGGTGTGCGGTTGCTGGACCTGAGCAACGGCAACGAGCAGCTCGAGTTCTCCTGGTAGGAACCCGGAACCAAAATGTGGGAGGGGGCACGCCCCCTCCCACATTTGTTCTGCAACACTTCGAGCGTCTCAGCGTGCTCCAGGGTCTGCGACTAGCCGCCCCGCATCCTTGGTCAGTGCCTGCAGGAATTCCTGCTGCAACTCGGGATCATTGCGGGTCAGTTCGATCAGGCTTTGTTCCAGCTCGCTGGCTTCCTCTTCCAGGCCCAGCTCCGACAGGCGCTTGACGCGGTGCACCCACTGGCTGACTTCGTCGTCTTCCAGGTCGTCGTAGATCAGGCCATGGGCTTCCAGCAACTTGCCGCGCAGGGTGTTGCTGATCGCCAGGGTCGAGTCCGAATGCACATCGTCCTGGCCATCTTCCACGCTGATCTTCAGGGTCGTGACGCGGTTCAAGTCCTGCTCGGCAAACGGGCTGTCCAACAGGTTCAGGCGCAGCACGCCGTTGCGGTCGGTGGTCAGCTCATGCACTTGCTTGCCGGCAGTGACCTGCACCGGGCGTTCGCTCCAGGGCAGGCTCGAATACTCCACACGCTTGTCGCGCTGGACTTCATCGATGCCCGCCAGGTTCTGTTGCGCACGGCCGTGGGATTGCACGTTCATGAACGGGTTGAGACCGTCCACACCGTAGGTCAGCCAGTCGTGGGTCATGCTGGTCGGCAGGTTGCCGAGGGCGAAGATGTTCACCACGTTGGCGCCCGCGCCCGCCACCAAAGCGACCGCGCCCAAGGGCATCTCATAGAGTTTTCGCCAGGGTTGGTAAGGGGTGTAGCGATCGTAGCGACGGGTGACTTCGAACTCAGTGACCTCGAAGGTCTTTTGCTCGTGAATGCGTACCCGGCGTTGCGGCAGCTCCAGCACTTTGGGTTCGCCTACATCGATCTGCAGGCTGTGGTCGAGCAACTTACGCTCGACTCGCTCCTCGTGCTCACTGCGTTGCGACATCTGGTTGGCGCAGCCGCTGACCAGCAGGGCGCCGCACAAGGCGGCGCCCCCCAGGGCTCTGGTGTTTCGCTTGAACATGACTTCTCTTGATCTGGTTTTCAGCGACGAATACGCGCCTGAAGGAAAGACAGCACGTCAGCCACCGGCAACGGTTGGGCTTCGGCTTCGGTCCGGCTCTTGTATTCCAGATTGCCATCGGCCAGGCCGCGGTCACTGACCACGATCCGGTGCGGGATGCCAATCAGTTCCATGTCGGCGAACTTGATGCCCGGGCTGGTTTTCTTGTCCCGGTCATCCAGCAACACTTCAAAACCGGCGGCCGTCAGTTCGGCATACAGTTTGTCGGTGGCTTCGCGCACTTGCTCGGTTTCATAACGCAGCGGTACCAGGGCAACCTGGAACGGCGCCAGGGCGTCACTCCAGATGATGCCTTTCTCGTCGTTGTTCTGCTCGATGGCAGCGGCCACCACGCGCGATACGCCAATGCCGTAGCAACCCATTTCCAGGGTGATCGGCTTGCCGTTCTCGCCCAGCACTTCGCACTTCATCGCCTTGCTGTACTTGTTGCCCAGCTGGAAGATATGCCCGACTTCGATGCCGCGCTTGATTTCCAGGGTGCCCTTGCCATCCGGGCTTGGGTCGCCGGCCACCACGTTACGCAGGTCGGCCACGGTCGGCACCGGCAGGTCACGTTCCCAGTTCACGCCGAAGTAGTGCTTGTCGTCGATGTTGGCGCCGATCCCGAAGTCGCTCATCAGCTCGACCGAGCGGTCGATGATGATCGGCAGCGGCAGGTTCAGCGGGCCGAGGGAGCCGGCACCGGCGCCAATGGCGTCGCGCAGTTCGGCGTCGGAGGCCATGACCAGCGGGCTGGCCACGCCAGGTTGCTGGGCGGCCTTGATTTCGTTGAGCTCGTGGTCGCCACGGATCACCAGGGCGATCAGCTTGCCTTCTTCTTCGGCGCGCACGATCAGGGTCTTGATGGTCTTTTCAATCGGCAGATTGAATTTCTCCACCAGGGCCGCGATGGTCTTGGTCTCTGGCGTATCCACCAGGCGCAGCTCTTCAGCCGGCGCTGGACGGGAGGTTTCCCGTGGCACGGCTTCGGCTTTCTCGATGTTCGCTGCGTAGTCGGAACCGTTGCTGAATACGATATCGTCTTCGCCGGACTCGGCCAGCACGTGGAATTCGTGGGAGCCGGCACCGCCGATGGAGCCGTTGTCCGCTTCAACCGGGCGGAATTTCAGGCCCAGGCGCGTAAACACGTTGCAGTAGGCCTGGTGCATGCGGTCGTAGGTGACCTGCAGGGACGCCTGGTCAGCGTGGAACGAATAGGCGTCCTTCATGATGAATTCGCGGCCGCGCATCAAACCGAAGCGTGGGCGGATTTCGTCACGGAATTTGGTCTGGATCTGATACAGGTTCAGCGGCAGCTGTTTGTAGCTGCTCAGCTCGTTGCGCATCAGGTCGGTGATCACTTCTTCGTGGGTCGGGCCGGCGCAGAAGTCGCGGCCATGACGGTCCTTGAAGCGAAGCAGTTCAGGGCCGTACTCTTCCCAGCGCCCGGATTCCTGCCACAGCTCAGCCGGTTGGGTGCTCGGCATCAACACTTCCAGAGAGCCGGCGGCGTTCATCTCTTCACGCACGATGGCTTCGACCTTGCGCATCACCTTCAAGCCCATGGGCAGCCAGGTGTACAGGCCGGAGGCCAGTTTGCGGATCATACCGGCGCGCAGCATCAGCTGATGGCTGATCACGACCGCGTCGGAAGGCGTTTCTTTCTGTGTGGCGAGCAAATATTGACTGGTACGCATGGTAGGCCGTTGTCGGTTGCTTGGACTTGAAATGACTTGGGATTGTACGGGCGCAAGCTGCCGCCGTACAGGCATCAGAATACAGGGCTGTTTGTAGTGAGGGCGCTTGCTCCCGTTCGACAGCGCAGCTGGAGCCGGCTTTTATAGGGGCGCTTCGCACCCCAGCGGGAGCAAGCTCCCTCACTACACAAGCATGTGTGTCAGTCGTCTACCGGTGGATTCAACCGAATCCGCCGATTCTCCTGATACCAATGCAGCGCAATCAGCAACAACGTCGGCACACCCAACATGCAGGTGATCAGGAAGAAATTGTGATACCCGAACTTTTCGACCATCACCCCCGAATACCCACCGATCAGGCGCGGCAGCAGCAGCATGATCGAGCTGAGCAGGGCGTATTGGGTGGCGGAGAACTTCAGGTTGGTCAGGCTTGAAAGGTAGGCGACGAACGCCGAGGTCGCCAGCCCCGAGCTGAAGTTGTCCAGCGAGATGGTGAAGATCAGCATTTGCAGGTCCGGGCCCATGTCCGCCAGCATCACGAACAGCAGGTTGGTGCCGGCCGACGCGATACCGCCGATAAACAGGATCGGCAGGATGCCGAAGCGCACGATCAGCAGGCCGCCCATGCCGGCACCCACCAAGGTCATGATCAGGCCGAAGATCTTGCTGACCCCGGCGATCTGGTCTTTGGTGAAGCCCTGGTCGATGTAGAACACGTTGGCCATTACGCCCATCACCGTGTCGGACATGCGATAGGTGGCGATCAGCCCCAGCAGCAGTAATGCTTGCCAGCGGTAGCGCAGGATGAAGTCATTGACCGGCGTCAGCACAGGGGCCAGGCCGCGTCGCCCCATGGCCGAGAGGCACAGGGCGGTCAGGGTGATATAGAGGATGGCGCGCAGGAAGGCACGGTCTTCCATCAGCAAGTCCCACAGGCTCATGCCGTGGAACAGCACGCTTGCGAAATCCGTGTTGAACAGTTGGGTGAACATCGCCGGCACCGACACCAGCAACACGATCAGCACAAACACCGAGACCAATTGATGCACGAAGCTGTAGCGCCCGGCCTGCAACTGGGTGCGCAGTGGCACATTGGGTTCGCGCATGAACAGGGTGGTCAGCAGCGCAGGAATCATCAACACGCCGAACAGCACATAGGTGCCGGTCCAGGCCGAGTGTTTATAGTTGAAGCCGGTGGAACCGAAGCCTTCGGCAAAGAACAGTGCACCCGCCGTGGCCAGCAGCGCAGCGATGCGATAACCGGACATGTAGCTGGCGGCCAGGGCAGCCTGGCGGCTGTCGTCGGCGATTTCCAGGCGGTAGGCGTCGACGGCGATGTCCTGGGTCGCCGACGCGAAGGCCACGACGACGGCGATAGCGATCAGCCAGGACAAGTGTTTCTGCGGGTCGCAAAAGCCCATGCCGATCAATCCGAGGATCACCAGCGATTGGGCCAACACCAGCCAGGAGCGGCGGCGTCCGAGTTTGCCGAGCAACGGCAGGCGCCATTGGTCGAGCAGCGGCGACCAGACCCATTTAAAGGCATACGCCAGACCGATCAGGCTCGCGTAACCGATGGTCTCGCGGGCCACACCGGCCTCACGCAACCACACTGAAAGCGTCGAGAACACCAACATGTAAGGCAAGCCGGCGGCAAAGCCGAGCAACAACAGGACTAACGTCGAGGGGCTGGCATAGGCGGCGAGCGCGGCGCGCCAGGTTTTACGGGGCATGGGCTGGAGTCTGCCTCAGGTTTGCGGAAACAAAGCGCGCACTCTAACCGCTGTGCTCTACCGGGCGCCAGCCATGGCGCTGAATATCCACGCGATTGTTGCGGACAGTGACACCTTCATCGCGTAAACGCGCGCGCTGTTCGTCACCTGACGCACTGCCCGCCGGCAGACTTATCCGACCACCGGCACCCAATACACGGTGCCAAGGCAGCTTGGTGTCTTCGGGAAGCTGGCTCAAGGTGCGGCCCACCCAGCGCGCCGCGCGTCCGAGCCCGGCCAGGTGTGCCAGCTCGCCGTAACTGACCACGCAACCTTCAGGCACTTGCGCCAGGGTCAGGTACAGCGCGGTGCGGCGCATCTCGGCGGGGCTTTGCGGGGGCTCGGCAGATTTATTCACTGTGAGTCTATCCGTTGAAATCGTCGTCATTTGTGTAAGAAACGTCTGTAAACATGGCGATGAGCATTGAACTCAACCCCGATCCTTGAGTCAGTCCTTGCTAAGACGTTATCTAACACGATAATGCCCTCTTTTCGCCAAGCCCGAGCCTCGAATCCGCTTATGTTGTCCAGAACCCTGCTGTGCCTCGCTGTTGTCAGCGCCTCAACGCCCTTGCTCGCAGATACCGTGTGGTTAAAGAACGGTGATCGCCTGACCGGCAAGATCAAGGTCTTCGACGGCGGTAAGTTGCTGATCCAGACCGACTACGCGGGCGCCATCCCGGTGGACTGGAAGCAGGTCAAGACCCTGCAAAGCGACCAGGAGTTACTGGTCAAGCAGGATGCCGACACGGGCGAGAAGGCCAAATCATTGCAAGCGGCGGATGATGGCAAAGTGGTGCTGGCCAATGGCGAGGCGCCCAAGACCGTCGACCTGGCCAGTATCCAGCAGATCATCAAGCCCAAGCCGGTGATCGAAGACTTGGTGTGGAAGGGCAATGTCGACATGGCGCTGGACTACAAGCGCGCCGAGAAGGACACCAACGACTACGACGTCGACTTCAAGACCACCGCGCGGCATGGCCAATGGCGCCATACCGGGCAGGGCGAGTACAACCGCGAATTCCAGGACGACGTGACCACCACCGACAACTGGGCGTTGGAATACGACCTCGACCGCTTCCTGACCGAACATTGGTTCTGGCAAGGTCGCTTGACCTACAAGCGTGACAAGGTTGAAGACCTCGCCCGCCAGCGTACGGTCGGTACCGGCCCGGGCTACCAGTTCTGGGATGATGAGCTGGGGGCATTCTCCCTGGGCTCGCTGGTTAACCGCACCGATTACGAATATTCCGACGGCGGCAAGGACAACTTCTATTCCCTGGCCATGAAGTGGAACTACAACCGCTATCTGGTGGGCAAGACCGTTGAGTTCTTCACCAGCGGCGAACTCGGCAAACCCATCGGTGGTCCGGCGGAGTATTCCCTGGATGCGGAAATGGGCCTGCGCTACAAAGTCACCGAATGGGCCTCGCTCAACCTCAAGGCTGAACGCGATGTCATCAGTGGCGACTCGGAAAGCAGCCTGAGCAAGACCCGTTACACCGCAGGCTTCGGTGTGGCCTGGTAACAGCCTTCGACACCTCCCGGCAGGAGAGCCTCTGGCAACTGGTGCGTAGATTGATTACCTTGTGTTGAGATCCATTCCCATATGCCATGGGCGGCGGAATACCCGAGGAGTCAAACGTTGAGCGCACAGGTTGCCAAGAACGCCCGAGAGCTGTTGCTCAAGGAATACCGTGGGGCCCTCTCCACATTGTCCAAGGCCATGCCCGGTTTCCCTTTCGGGTCGGTCGTGCCGTATTGCCTGGACGAGCAGGGCCGCCCGCTGATCCTGATCAGCCTGATTGCCCAGCACACCCATAACCTGCAAAAAGATCCCAAGTGCTCATTGCTGGTGGGTGAACGTGAGGCGGATGACGTGCAGGCGGTCGGGCGCCTGACCTACCTGGCCGAAGCCGAAAAACTGGAAGAGGGTGCCGCGATTGAAGCAGCGGCCGAACGCTACTATCGGTACTTCCCCGATTCGGCCAACTACCACAAGGCCCACGACTTCGACTTCTGGGTACTCAAGCCGGTGCGCCACCGCTACATCGGCGGCTTTGGCGCGATTCACTGGGTCGACCAACTGACCCTCGCCAACCCGTTCGCCGGCCAGGCTGAGCGCAGCATGATCGAACACATGAACAGCGATCACACCAAGGCCATTGCCCACTACATTGAACTGGCAGGCCTGCCTGCCACCGAACCTGCGCAGTTGGCGGGCATCGACAGCGAAGGTATGCATTTGCGTATTGGCCAGTCGTTGCATTGGTTGCCTTTTGCAGCGCCTTGCAACACGCCGACACAAGTCCGCGAAGCGCTGGTTTCATTGGCTCACGCCGAGGTCTGGCCGAAAAAAGAGGCCGCTGACGCTTGAATTCACGAAATGGCGACGTCATCTAAGGTGGACTGGCAAGGCATTCTTGCGTTGAGGAACCATTTGATGCGCCCTTTTTTATTGCTCTTTCTGCTGTTCCCGGTGTTGGAGCTGTTCGTATTCGTTCAAGTCAGCAGTGCGATCGGGTTTTTCCCGGCCCTGTTGCTGATCATTCTCGGCTCGATGCTCGGCGTCCTGGTGCTGCGCGTCGCCGGCCTGGCCACGGCGCTACGTGCCCGTGAAAGCCTCAACCGTGGCGAATTGCCCGCGCAGACCATGCTTGAAGGCCTGATGATGGCCCTGGCGGGTGGCCTGTTGATCCTGCCAGGCTTTATCAGCGATGTGGTGGGCCTGGTGATGTTGCTGCCAGTCACCCGTAAGCTGCTGGCCGGCAAGATGCGCCAGCGGGCTGAAGAGGCTGCGATTCGCCAGCGTGCCTTCGCCGAAGACCTGCAACCCCGTGGTGGCCCGGCTCCGCGCCAGCCCCTGGGGCGTGAAGGCGATGTGATCGAAGGTGAGTTCGAACACCGCGACAGCAAATAACCGCTTCATTGGCACGGCACCTTCGGGTGCCGTGTTGCTTTCAGCCGTCGGCACAGGTAAAAAATTTCCGCCGCGGCCCCTTGTAATAAGCTTATGCGCCCTTATGTAACGGTCACCGCAAGGTTTCTGGTGGCGACACCAGACAGACTTCCGCGTCTTGCTTGGCGAGGCGCGACCGGCACAGCCGGAAGACAACCCGCCGGTACACACACCGGCCGATGAAAAACACAATTAGGAGAGATCGACAATGAGCAAGCTTCGTCCTCTGCACGACCGCGTCGTAATCCGTCGCAGCGAAGAAGAAAAGAAAACCGCCGGCGGGATCGTTCTGCCAGGTTCGGCTGCTGAAAAAGCCAACCACGGTGTGATCGTCGCTGCTGGCCCAGGCAAGACCCTGGAAAACGGTGATGTACGTGCGCTGGCCGTTAAAGTCGGTGACAAGGTTGTATTCGGCCCTTACTCCGGCAGCAACACTGTGAAAGTCGACGGCGAAGACCTGCTGGTTATGGCTGAGAACGAGATTCTCGCCGTTCTGGAAGACTGATTTCCCCGCTCATTTTCCCGTTACTACAAAGTATTTAAGGAATATCGATCATGGCTGCTAAAGAAGTTAAATTCGGCGATTCCGCCCGCAAGAAAATGCTCACCGGTGTCAATGTCCTGGCTGACGCAGTAAAAGCGACCCTGGGCCCGAAAGGCCGTAACGTGATCATCGAGAAGAGCTTCGGCGCTCCGACCATCACCAAGGACGGCGTTTCCGTCGCCAAAGAAATCGAACTGGAAGACCGTTTCGAAAACATGGGCGCGCAGCTGGTCAAAGACGTTGCCTCCCGTGCCAACGATGACGCAGGCGACGGCACCACCACTGCTACCGTCCTGGCCCAGGCGATCGTCAACGAAGGCTACAAAGCCGTCGCTGCCGGCATGAACCCGATGGACCTCAAGCGCGGCATCGACAAGGCGACCATCGCCATCGTTGCTGAGCTGAAAAACCTGTCCAAGCCATGCGCTGACACCAAGGCTATCGCTCAGGTAGGCACCATCTCCGCCAACTCCGACAGCTCCATCGGCGACATCATTGCCGAAGCCATGGAAAAAGTCGGTAAAGAAGGCGTGATCACCGTTGAAGAAGGCACTGGCCTGGAAAACGAACTGTCGGTTGTAGAAGGCATGCAGTTCGACCGTGGCTACCTGTCCCCGTACTTCGTCAACAAGCCGGAAACCATGGTTGCCGAGCTGGACAGCCCGCTGATCCTGCTGGTTGACAAGAAAATCTCCAACATCCGCGAAATGCTGCCAGTGCTGGAAGCCGTTGCCAAAGCCGGCCGCCCACTGCTGATCGTTTCCGAAGACGTTGAAGGCGAAGCCCTGGCGACGCTGGTTGTGAACAACATGCGTGGCATCGTTAAAGTTGCAGCCGTCAAGGCTCCAGGCTTCGGCGACCGTCGCAAGGCCATGCTGCAGGACATCGCCGTTCTCACCGGCGGTACCGTTATCTCCGAAGAGATCGGCCTGAGCCTGGAAAGCGCCACCCTGGAAAACCTGGGCAGCGCCAAGCGCGTGACCATCTCCAAAGAAAACACCATCATCGTTGACGGTGCTGGCGTAGAGCAGGACATCCAGGCTCGCATCACCCAGATCCGTGCCCAGGTTGCCGAAACTTCGTCCGACTACGACCGTGAAAAACTGCAAGAGCGTCTGGCCAAGCTGTCCGGCGGCGTTGCAGTGATCAAGGTTGGCGCCGGTTCCGAAGTTGAAATGAAAGAGAAGAAAGCCCGCGTTGAAGACGCCCTGCACGCAACCCGCGCAGCCGTTGAAGAAGGCGTGGTACCTGGCGGTGGCGTTGCGCTGATCCGTGCTCTGGAAGCCCTGACCAACCTGACCGGCGACAACGCTGACCAGAACGTCGGTATCGCTGTACTGCGTCGTGCTGTTGAAGCGCCGCTGCGCCAGATCGCTGCCAACTCCGGCGACGAGCCAAGCGTTGTGGTCAACGAAGTCAAGAACGGCAAAGGTAACTACGGTTACAACGCTGCGACTGGCGTCTACGGCGACATGATCGAAATGGGCATCCTGGACCCTACCAAGGTGACTCGTTCCGCGCTGCAAGCTGCAGCCTCCATCGGTGGCCTGATCCTGACCACCGAAGCTGCAATCGCTGACAAGCCTAAGGCTGAAGGCGCTGGCGGTGGCGGTATGCCAGACATGGGCGGCATGGGTGGCATGGGCGGCATGATGTAAGCCAGCCTTACCCGGCACTTGAAAAAGCCCCGCCTGCAGTGATGCAGGCGGGGCTTTTTTGTGCCTGTGTGGGCATCGGCAGTGGCTGAACAGGTTGCCCGTCTACGTGTGGAGTTCCCGCACCTGCGGCACCTCAACCCTCGAGGGCCGGTAGAGCAACAGGCAGTACAGGCCCAGGCAGATCAGCCAACAGAAAATCGCTGTCCATACATTGTGGGAGAAGAAGTGGGCGCCTTGCAGCATGCGGCTCACTGAAAAAGCGCTGCCCAGGCCGATGGCAAAGATGAATGCCTTGCGCGCCAGGCGTGGCCGGCGATCGCGTAGCGCAAAGAACCAGGCAAACAAGGCAAACCCGGTTGCCGCATGACCGCCGGGCCAGCAGCGCCCAGGTTTATCCGTGGGCGGGCGCGGGCTCAGCAGCTCGCTGTAGGTTTCCTGGCCGCCGAATTCCTTGAGGCTCCAGGGGCACTGCACGGCGGTGATGGTTTTCAACGGCGAGACGAAGGCCGTCGCCAGGCCGAGGGACAGGACCAGGCAGACCAGTTCGCGGCGATAAGGCTTGAGCCGTTGCAGGATAAAGGTGCCGACAAGCCCTAGAATCGCCAGGACCGAAAACAGGATGACCAATTGCTTGGCACGGTCATGCAGGATGTCTTCAAGGAAGAAACTGTAACGCCCGATGAAGCCGCCATCCGCCGCATTGTAGAAACGCTTGGCGAGGTCCATGTCCAGCGATGTCAGCTCCAGCAACAGCATCAGGAGCGTGCCACCGGCGGGTATGCCCAGGCACAGCCAAAGATTGAGTGGCTTGGAAGCCGGCGCCGCGAGTGTGGACTGCATGACGAACCCTGCTTGAAGAATCCCGTACCGAACGGCACGGGACGTGTTCGTTAACGCGTGCTAAGTACCGGAGCCTCGTCCTTGGGGGCTCGCCATCCAAGTAATTGCTGCTTGAACCCGTAACTGGCGGCTTGGTAGTAGGTGATCGCCCGTTGGATCAACGCGTCATCGCTGCCGACCCGCAGCTCCTGGCTCTCGCCCAAGGCTTGATCGTGGCGACGCAGACCCAGGCGTGGGCTGAGGATCGCCAGGTCAGTGCCGTCAAACAAACCCAGGTGTTGGTAGTTACCGACCACTACGCGCGGTGGCAGCGGGTTGTCCTGCAACAGGTTGCGGCCGAAGAAGGTTGATTCGTAGCTCAGGTTGATCAGGCCCAGCAAGGTTGGCGCCAGGTCGATCTGGCTGGCCAGTTGCGCGGTTTCCCGAGCATCGATCAGCTTGGGCGCATAGATGAACAGTGGAATCTGGTAGTTGGTGATAGGCAAGTCTTCCTTGCCCGCGCTGCCGGCCGTGTGGTCGGCGACGAACACGAAAATCGTGTTATCGAACCACGGCTTCTGGCGCGCTGCCTCCAGGAACTCGCCGATGGCATGGTCGGTGTATTTCACCGCGCCATCACGGCCGTTGCCGGATTTGATATCGATGCGCCCGTCCGGGTAGGTGTACGGGCGATGGTTGGACGTGGTCATCAGTTGCAACAAAAACGGCTGCTGTTTGGCGTAGTCGGCATCGGCCAGCTTGAGGGTCTGTTTATACAGATCCTCGTCGGCCATGCCCCAGGCGTTTTTAAACGAAATCTCCGATTCAGGCACGCTGCTCTGATCGACGACCCGATAACCGTTGCCGCTGAAGAACGCGTTCATATTGTCGAAGTAACCACGCCCGCCGTAGACGAACACACTGTCATAGCCAATGGCGCTGAGGTGTTGGCCGAGGCTGGCGAAGCCGCTTTCCCGGCCGATGCGCTTGACGATCGAGCGCCCAGGCGTGGGTGGAATTGCCAGGGTGATCGCCTCCAGACCGCGATCGGTGCGGGTGCCGGTGGCGTAGAAGTTATTGAAATACAGGCTCTGTTTGCGCAGCGCATCCAGGTTAGGCGTAAGGTTGCGGCCATCGCCATTACTGCCCAGGTACTTGGCGCTGAAGCTTTCGATGGTCACCAGCACGATGTTGGGTTTACGTAGCGTGCCTGGGTTGGTGATGGCGCGGCGGATATCCAGCGGGTCCTGGCCGATGAAGCGCGCGTTGGGTTCGCTGAGTTCAGCGCGCAGTTGTCGTGCCACGATGTCCGTCGGCAGGGTTTTGTAGAACTGCGGGTAATCCAGCTCGTTATTACGGAAGGCCGCAAAGAACTGATACGGGCCATTGCTCGCCAACTCGTTCTTGTAGGCATTGCCGCCCTGCGTGCGCGGGCTGTCCTGGCTGATCAGTTGCAGGCTCAGGCCGGTGACGACCAGCAGGGCCAGGGCGTTCAGCAGACGACCACGCATCGCCGGCAGCGGGGCACTCATCGCTGCGTTGAATGGCTTGCGCAGGGCCAGGCTCAGCACCATGGCCAGCATCGCCAGCAGGCTGAGCAGTTTGCCGATCGGGTAGGACTCCAACAGGTTGTTCAACACCTCATCGGAATACACCAGGTAATCGACGGCGATAAAGTTGAAGCGCACGCCGAATTCATCCCAGAACAACCATTCGGCAACCGAGGTAAACAACATGGCGAACAGGCTGACAGTCAGCACTGCCTGCAGGAACCAACGGTGCCCACGGCGGCGCCACAGGGCGGGGGGGCATAGCAGCAGGTACAGCCCCAGTGGCAGGGCCGCGTAGGCTAGAAAACCCAAGTCGTAGAGCACACCCACACCAAACACCGGCAGTAAGTTGCCTCCGACCTCGTCCAGGTGAGTGATGAGCAGTACGCTGCGTGTGAGCAAGAAAATAACCAGCCAGGCACCGGTTACCAACAGCAAATAGCGCATTGGCGCTGTTTTGAACAAACCCATGTCTATGTTCCTTATATCAATGGGGGCGATCTTCGCCCTGACACTGTAGTCAGTTTGTGAAGCTATAGTGAAAAACTCGTTCGACAATACAATCAGTTGAAAAGCTTTATCGACGGGCCTTTCAGCTCTATCCCTGAGCCCCACTTGGCCTTAAGCTGCGCGAGCCAACACGGCCGTTACCGCGTACGGAGACACTGCCCATGCGAATTTTATTGGTTGAAGACAACCGCGATATCCTCGCCAACCTGGCGGATTACCTGGGTTTGAAGGGCTATACCGTGGACTGTGCGCAGGACGGTTTGTCAGGCCTGCACCTGGCCGCCACCGAGCATTACGACCTGATCGTGCTCGACATCATGCTGCCCGGCATCGACGGCTACACCCTGTGCAAGCGCCTGCGTGAAGACGCCCGCCGTGACACGCCGGTGATCATGCTCACCGCCCGCGACCAACTCGACGACCGGCTGCAGGGCTTCAAGTCCGGTGCCGATGACTACCTGCTCAAGCCGTTTGCCCTGTCGGAACTGGCCGCGCGTATCGAAGCCGTGCTGCGCCGTGCCCAGGGCGGCGGTCGCCGCGCCCTGCAGGTGGGTGACCTGAGCTACGACCTCGACACCCTGGAAGTCACCCGCGAAGGGCGCCTGCTCAAGCTCAACCCGGTCGGCCTGAAACTGCTGGCGGTCCTGATGCAGAAGAGCCCGCACGTGCTGCGCCGCGAAATTCTCGAAGAAGCCCTGTGGGGCGATGACTGCCCGGACAGCGACAGCCTGCGCAGCCACGTTCATCAATTGCGCCAAGTGATCGATAAGCCGTTCGCCAAACCGTTGCTGCAAACGGTGCACGGCGTGGGTTATCGCCTGGCCGAGGGTCGTGATGGAGTTTAAGCAAAGCCTTTCCCAACGGATCATCATCGCCTTTGCCTTGATGAGTGCGTTGGTGGCGGGCGCCTTTGCCATGGGTATCGTGGCGACTGTGCACTTGGTCGAAGAAAAGTTGATCTCGGCGGGCCTGGGCGGTGACTTGCAGCGTCTGCTGCTGATGGACACGGTCGAGGACTGGCGGCACCGGCCCGAGCCGGACCAACTGTTTTACTTCAGTGGTGGGCCTGGCGACTTTGAGTTGCCCAAGGATTTGCGGCACCTTGAGCCCGGGTTCCATGAAGTATTCCGCGAGACGCTGTCGTACCACGCCATGGTCGAAGTCATTGACGGCAGGCGCTACGTGCTGCTGCAGGATCAAAGCGATTTCGAAGAACGCGAGCGGGTGCTGTTTGCGGTCGTGCTGGTGGGCTTCGTCCTCAGCTTGGCCCTGGCGGTGTTCCTGGGTTGGGTGCTGGCGCGCAAAGTGATGGCACCGGTCGTGCGTCTGGCCCGCCAGGTACGTCACCGTGACCAGTTGCTGGGCCTGGCACCGCCCCTGGCGCCGGACTACGCGGCGGATGAAGTGGGTGAGCTGGCCGTGGCCTTTGATGCCACGCTGGGAAGGCTGCGTCAGGCGCTGTCCCGCGAGCAGATGTTTACCAGCGATGTAAGCCACGAATTGCGCACGCCGTTGATGGTATTGGCCAGCTCCTGCGAACTGTTGCTGGAAAACCCGGCCATCGATCAGCGTGGGCGTAACCAGGTACAGCGTATCGCCCGGGCGTGTGAAGAAATGCGTGAGCTGGTGCAAACCTTCCTGATGCTTGCCCGCGCCGAACACGACAATGCGTCGATGTCGCCACAGGTGACGTTGCCGCAGGTCGCCGATGACTTACTCGGCATCTGGCGTGAACAAATCGAGCGTAAAGGCCTGGAACTGATCTACCAGCCGGGTAACCCCCTGGACACGCGCTACAACACCACCTTCCTGCATGCGGTAATGGGCAACCTGTTACGCAACGCCTTGCACTACACCGAACACGGCTTTATCCGCCTCACGTTGGAGCCGAGCGGTTTTGTGGTGGAAGACTCCGGAGTGGGCATTCCGGAAGACAAGCGCGAAGCGATGTTCGAGCCCTTCGTGCGCGGCAACGAGAAACGCGGTGAAGGCTTGGGCTTGGGCTTGTCGCTGGTCCAGCGGATCTGCGAAAACCAGGGCTGGAGCGTCAGCCTCAGCACCATGGAGCCCAACGGCTGCCGCTTTCATGTGCAATTGAGTCAGGTCAACGCCTGACTCTACCCCCTGCCGCAATCCTGCCAGAGATCCCCGCTATTCGGCGAAGATGGCCCCATGCCATTGCTTGTGTCTGTAAAGTCTTGAAATGTATGGGATTGGACAGGACAAGTTTTTCACAACTGGTTGACCTGTTGATCACAGTTCTCTGCTTAAGGTTGTAGGCATCAGTAACTGGAGATCAGTGATGTCTACCCCGATCAAACTCGAATTTTCCGAAAAGTACGACGACGAGCACGCGCAGAATTATTTGCTCAAGCATCAGGACAATCTGGCTCGCCGGCTGTCCCACAAACGCGACGAGCAATTAGCGCGCGGTGCGCTGGCCATGGCCGGTGAGCCTGGGCTGGTGCTGGACCTGCCATGCGGGGCCGGGCGGTTCTGGCCGTTGCTGGCTGAAAAGCCCAACCGTGTGATTATCGGTGCCGACAATTCAGCGTCGATGTTGAAGGTCGCCACAATCGCCCAACCGGCGGACGTGGTGAAACGGGTACGCCCCTTGCAGACATCTGCCTTTGATATCGATTTGCCAGATAACTCGGTCGACAGCATCTTCTGCATGCGCTTGATGCACCATATTGGTGATCCGGCGCACAGGCTAGCGATACTGCGGGAATTTCAGCGTGTTACCCGCGACAGCGTCATCATTTCGCTGTGGGTGGATGGCAATTTCAAGGCCTGGAAACGCAAGCGCGCCGAAGTAAAACGTCGCAACAAGGGTGAGCAGGAAGGTTACCAAAACCGGTTTGTGTTACCGGCTGCTACTGTTGAAGCAGAATTTGAGGAAGCGGGTTTCCGTGTCCAGGAGTCCCTGGACTTCATACCGCTCTACGCCATGTGGCGAGTCTATGTATTGCGCAAGAGGTAACAGGATGGCAGTTGAGTGCGTAGCGGGCAGTCACGTAGCTCCCGAAGAGCGATTCGATTATTTCTGGCGCCAGCAGGGCGAGTGGGTCGAGGAGCCTAACCGTCGGCGTGGCGGTGAAAGTGGCGTGCAACGGGTCATGGGCCCCAATGGACGCTTGCTCTACAGCAAACGCCAGACTGGGCATATCTACCGCAGCTGGTTGCACCCGTTCGGCCGCCCCACGGTGTTGCGCGAGCGCGATGCCATCAAGGGCCTGCGCCTTTTGGATGTGCGAGTGCCGGAGATGGTGTTTTGCGAGGCGCGCCGCGACCCCGAGCACCAATGGAAGGCGTTGTTGGTCACCGCCTCTCTCGACGGTTTCGACGAAATCGAAAACTGGTACGCCGCCGGTGGCCGCGAACAGTACGGCGAGTTGGTTCACGAGCGTCTGCTCAAGGAATTGGCCGGCACCCTGGCGCGTATGCACAAGGGCCGTTGGCAGCATGGCTGCCTGTACATCAAGCATATTTTCGTGCGGGTGACGGGCGAAGGTGACTCGGCCAACGTGGAAGTGGCGCTGCTGGATTTCGAGAAATGCCGCCAGCGTTTGACCGCTTATCGGGCGGCCTCCCATGACATGCTGCAATTGCGCCGCCATTCGTCGTGGAACGATACCGACTGGAAGAAACTCAGCTATTTTTATGAGACGGCGTTTGGCAGCGCTATCAAGGGTTTAACCAGATGAAGCTAGAAATAGCACGAGGTTTGTTCCTGGTCGGGGCGCTGGGCGTTGCAGCCTTGGCGCTGGCGGCGTGGGAACAGCCCCGCACACAGGTGCTCAGTGCGACGCAGGGTGGCGGGCAATGCCTGTTGCCGCGCGTCGCCAAGACCAGTGTGGCGGTCAAGCCTGATCATGAGTTGTTGCTGTTCATGTTTGGAATGTCTCAAGGGATGAGGCCGCAGAGTTGAAACGATTCAAACCCCCGAAAAAGGGCCTTGCGATGCGAGGCCCTTTTTTTTGCCTGCAGGTCAGGCCTTATCCGGTTTGGCCAGCAAGGTATACACGCAAGGCAGCACAAACAATGTAAACAGCGTGCCGATCGACATCCCTGTCGCAATCACCATACCGATATCAAACCGGCTGACCGCGCCCGCACCCGTGGCGAAAATCAGCGGCACCATGCCGAACACCATCGCCGCGGTGGTCATCAACACCGGTCGCAAGCGAATCGCTGCGGCTTCTTCCACCGCCTGGCGTGGCGTCAGGCCCTTGTCTTTGCGCAGTTGGTTGGCGAACTCCACGATCAGGATCCCGTGCTTACTGATCAAACCGATCAGCGTCACCAAACCGACCTGGGTGTAGATGTTCATGCTTGACCAACCCAGGAACAGCGGAATCAGCGCCCCGCAGATCGACAACGGTACCGTCACCAGAATCACCAACGGGTCACGGAAACTCTCGAACTGCGCCGCCAGCACCAGGAAGATAATCGCCAGGGCCAGGCCAAAGGTGACCCACAGCGCCGTGCCTTCCTGGATAAATTGCCGGGACGCGCCGCTGTAGTCGAACGCATAGCCGGGCGGGGTTTCTTCAAGGGCGATCTGGCGCACGGTGTCGATGGCCTCGCCCATGCTGACGATGGGAAAACCCGAGATCAGCGCCGAGTTGAGTTGCTGGAACTGGTTCAGCTGCCGGGGGCGGGCGCGGTCCGTCAACGTGATCAGGGTCGAGAGTGGCAGCAACTCGCCCTGGGCGTTTTTCACGTAGTAGTTGTTCAGCCAGTCGGGGTTGTCGCGGTAGGCACGCTCGACCTGGGCAATCACTTTGTAGCTGCGTCCATCCAGGGTGAACCGGTTGATTTCCGCCTCCGCGAGCAACGTCGCCAGGGTGCCGCCGAGGTCCTGCATCGACACGCCCATCTGCGCCGCCTTGGCACGGTCGATATCCACCACCACTTCGGGTTTGTCGAATGCCAGATCGATATCGACAAAGGCAAACTTGCCCGACGCCATCGCGCGCTTTTTCACTCGGTTGGCCACATCGAGCAACGACTCATAGTCGTTGGCCGTGTTGATCACAAAGCCGAACGGCAAGCCTTCGCCCGTGCCCGGCAAAGAGGGCAGGTTGAAGCCGAACACTTGCAGGCCGGGAATCTGCTCGAGGCGCTTTTGTACCTCGGGCAGGATTTGCATCTGGGTGCGGTCGCGCTCGTTCCACGGCTTGAGCAGAAAACCGCCGATGCCCGATTGCACACCGTTGAAGCCGTTGATCTGGAACGACGAGTAGTACTCCGGGAACTCCTTGAAGATTTTGATGAACTCGTCTGTGTAGGTGTTGAGGTAGTCCAGGTTAGTCGGCTGCGGCGCGCTGGCCATCATGAAGATGATGCCTTGGTCTTCGTCAGGCGCCAGTTGCGACTGGGTGAACTTGAGGAACACCGGGATCAGGCACAGCACGATCAACGCAAACACGATCACCACCGGCCGTGTGTTCAACGTGCCGTGCAGCATGCTCTGGTAGCGGCGCTTGAGGCTGTCGAAGATCCGGTCGAGGCGGTGAGCCAGGCCCGAAGGGTTTTCATCGTGACGCAACAACAGCGCGCACATCATCGGCGACAGCGTCAGGGCGACGATGCCGGAAATGATCACTGCACCGGCGAGGGTGAGGGCGAATTCCTTGAACAGCGCACCCGTGAGCCCTTCGAGAAAACCAATCGGCGCATACACCGCCGCCAGGGTGACGGTCATCGACACCACCGGCAGCGCGATTTCCCGTGCGCCTTCCAGCGCTGCATCCAGAGGCGTCTTGCCGTCTTCGATATGCCGGTGGATGTTTTCCACCACCACGATGGCATCGTCCACCACCAGGCCGATGGCCAGGACCATCGCCAGCAGGGTCAGCAGGTTGATCGAATAGCCCATCAACTGCATGAAAAACAGCACGCCGATCATCGACAGCGGGATCGTGATGACCGGGATCACCACCGACCGCAGGGCACCGAGGAACAGGAACACCACCACAATCACGATCAGTACCGCTTCAAACAGCGTCTTGACGACTTCGTTGATGGACGCCTGGATAAACAGCGTGGCGTCATAGGCAATTTCGGCCTTGAGGGTGGGCGGCAGCTGGGATTCCAGCTCCGGCATGATCTTGCGCACTTCCTTGATCACATCCAACGGGTTGGCGCTGGGCGTGGCCTTGATACCGATGTACACCGACGGCGTGCCGCCAAATGAGCTGATGGCGTTGTAGTTTTCCGCGCCCATTTCCACCCGGGCCACGTCCCGCAGCAGCACACGGCTGTCGCCGGCGGTTTTCACCGTGATCGCGCCAAATGCGTCGGCGGACTTGAGGTCGGTGTTGGCGTTGATACTGGTGACCACGAACTCGCCCTTCACCTCGCCGGCGGCGGACAGGAAGTTGTAGCGGCGCACGGCGTCGGTGATGTCGCTGGCGCTGAGGCCGAAACCAGCGAGTTTCACCGGGTCGAGCCAGATGCGCATGGCGAATACCTGGTTGCCGAGGATCTCCGCTTCGGCCATGCCGGGCAGGGTGGCGAGCTTGGGCTGGATCACCCGAGACAGGTAGTCGGTGATCTGCGGATTGCTCAGTTGCCCGCTGGAGAAGCTGATGTACATCAGCGCCGAGGCGTCGGCGGCTTCTTTGCTCAGCACCGGGTCCTCGGCATCCTGGGGCAGCTTGTTCTTGACCTCGTTGGCCTTGGCCAGCAATTCGGTAAACAGGCGATCGCTGTTGGCGCCGATGCGCGCGTAGATCGAGATCACCGAGAAGTTCTGGCGACTCACCGAGGTCATGTAGTCGATGCCTTCGGCGCTGGCCAGGCTTTGTTGCAGGGGTTGGGTGATATAGCCCTGGATGGTCTCGGCGTTCGCACCGGGGTAGGCGGTGGTCACCGTGATCAGGGCGTTCTCCATGCTTGGATACTGGCGCAGCGGCAGCTTGCTGTAAGCCTGGAAACCCAGCAGCACGATCAGCAGGCTGACCACCATGGCCAGCACCGGCCGGCGAATAAAGACGTCGGTGAACTTCATGGCTCAGTGCCCTGCCGGCAGGTTTTTGTCCGGGCTGATGGCAATGGGCGTGCCGTTGTCCAGCTTCAGCTGGCCGGCGCTGACCACCTGCTCGCCGGCTTTCAGGCCCTTGCTCACCAGCACCAGGCCGCCGCGCCGCTCACCGGTCTCGACGAACCGCCGTTCGGCGATCAGCAGCGGCTTGCCATCGGCATCCTTTTCCACCTCGCCGCCCTCGGTTTTTTTCTCGGCCACGGCGTACACCGAGTTGCCGTAGAGGGTGTAGGTAATCGCGCTTTCCGGCACCACGATCTGCGCGGCGGGATTGGGCAGCAGCACGTCCAGGCTGGTGAACATGCCGGGCAGCAGCTTGCCCTCCGGGTTGGCCAGGGTGGCGCGCACCAGCACATTGCGCGTGCTGTTCTCGACCTTGGGGTTGATCGCACTGACGCTGCCGGGGAATGGTTCGCCCGGGTAAGCCGAGACGGCGACCTGCACGGCCTGCCCAAGGGCGACTTTGGGCACGGAGTGCTCGGGGATATAGAAGTCGACGTAGAGGCTGCTGATGTCCTGCAAGGTGGCGATCACCGTGCCGCTGGCCAGGTAGTCGCCTACGTCCACTTGGCGAATGCCGATGGTGCCGCTGAATGGCGCGACGATGTGCTTTTTCGCCAACGACGCCTTGAGCTGATTGACCGTGGCCTTGTTCTTTTGCAGTTGCGCGGAGAGGCGGTCGAACTCGCCTTTGGAGATGGCTTGGCTGCCGACCAGTTGGCTGCCGCGACCGTAGTCCAGCTGGGCCAGGCCGAGGTCGGCCTGGGCGGTTTCCAGCAGGGCGCTTTCCACTGCGCTGTCGAGTTGCACCAGCGGCTGCCCGGCCTTGACCTTCTGCCCGGACGCGAACTGCACGTCCTTGACTGTGCCGGCAACCTCCAGGCTCAGGTTGACCCCTTGCAAGGCTTTGAGCGTACCCACCGAGGGCAGGCGTAGTTGCCAGGGCTGCTCGGTCGCCGTGGCGACGGCCACACTCACGGGTGGCTTGGGTTTGGAGAAGACCTGGATTTGCTGATAGATGGAAAAGGCTTTATAGCCCGCCAGCAGCAGGACAATTAACAGGACAACACCCAACATGATCAGCAGGCGACGGCGCAGCATATTCCGGTTCCTTGGAAAAACTGGGGCAGACGAAGACAGGCACATCCGGAACATACTCCGAGTGTCGGAGGTATTCCAGCGGGTAAGTTTTACCGTCGGTGGCAGGCTGGAACTCACCGATTGTCAGTTATAAAAGGTGAGAAAGGGCTGTCAGCCCTTTCCAGTGAATCAGTGCGAGGATGTGCTGCCAACCGTTCGAGCCGCAGGGTCGGCTTTGGTCAATGCCGCGTACACCGATGGCAGGACGAACAAGGTAAATAATGTCCCGATCGACATGCCGGTGGCGATCACCAGGCCAATATCAAATCGGCTGACGGCGCCTGCGCCGCTGGACAAAATCAGCGGGATCACCCCCAGCACGGTTGCCAGGGTGGTCATCAGAATAGGTCGCAGACGAATTGCTGCTGCCTCCTCGACGGCGGCACGCGGTGAAAGGCCCTGTTCCTTGCGCAGTTGGTTAGCAAATTCGACGATGAGGATACCGTGCTTACTGATCAGGCCTATTAACGTGACCAAACCGATTTGCGTATAGATGTTCAGGGTGGACCAGCCCAGGAACAGCGCGATCAACGCCCCGGCTATCGACAGTGGCACCGTCACCAGTATCACCAAGGAATCGCGCAGGCTTTCGAACTGTGCGGCCAATACCAGGCCGATGATCGCCAGCGCCAGACCGAAGGTGCCCCACAGCGCGTTCCCCTCCTGAACAAACTGGCGGGTAGCATTGCTGTAATCGAAGGTGTAGCCCGGTGGCGCCTCTTCTTGGGCGATTGCTTGCAGGGTTTCGAGCGCATGACTCATGCCGACAATCGGAAACCCTGAAACGATGACTGAATTGAGCTGTTGGAACTGATTCAACTGCCGTGGTCGCACCTGTTGGCTGGATACTTTGATTAATGTCGAAAGGGGAAGCAATTGACCGTCGGCGTTTTTGACTGCGTAGTGGCTCAGCCATTGCGGATTGTCTCGGTAGGTGCGCTCGACCTGGGCAATCACCTTGTAGAGGTGGCCATCAATGCTGAATCGGTTGATTTCCGTTTCAGCCAGCAGGGTCGCCAGGGTCAGGCTCAGCTCTTCCATGGATACCCCCATTTGCGCGGCTTTGGTCCGGTCGATGTCGATCACCACTTCGGGGCGGTCGAACGCCAGGTCGATATCCACGTAGGCAAATTTTCCTGAGTCTATTGCACGTTGCTTGATACGTTCGGCCACGCTCATCATCGACTCATAGTCTTGCTGGGAACTGAGCACGAAGCCGAAGGGCAGGCCCTCACCCCCTCCTGGCAGGGACGGCAGGTTAAACGCGAAGACCTGCAGGCCGGGGATACGGTCCAATTTTTCGCGCAGGGGGGCGAGTACCTGCATCTGTGTGCGGTCACGCTCATTCCAGGGTTTGAGTAGAAACCCACCGACACCTGAATGAACACCGTCCAGGCCGTTGATCTGGAACGAAGCCTGGTATTCGGGCAGCGTCTTGAACGGCTCGATAAATGCCTGGGTATACGTATTCAGGTAGGCAAGGTTGGTCGGCTGCGGCGCACTGGAAAGGATGAATATCAGGCCCTTGTCCTCATCGGGTGCCAGTTCCGAAAGGGTGAATATGAGCATTACGGGAATCAGGCCGAGTACGACCAGGGCAAACACCAAGACCACCGACTGCGCTTTCATGATCTGATGCAGGCGTTGCTGATAGCTTTTTCTCAACGCATTAAAGAAGCGGTCCAGGATCAGGAACAGGCCCTTGGGCTGTTCCTCGGGGCGTAGCAACACCGCGCACATCATCGGTGACAGGGTCAGCGCGACGATACCGGAAATCACCACGGCACCGGCGAGCGTCAGGGCGAACTCCTTGAACAAGGCGCCCGTAAGGCCTTGCAGGAAACCGATAGGGGTATACACCGCAGCCAGTGTGATGGTCATGGACAGCACCGGCACACATATCTCTCTCGCACCCCGGATAGCCGCTTCAAGAGGGGATTTACCCCTTTCGATGTGCCGGTGAATGTTTTCCATCACCACGATGGCGTCATCGACGACCAGGCCGATCGCCAGAACCATGGCCAGCAGGGTCAGAACGTTGATGGAGTACCCCATCACTTGCATGAAAAACAGCGTGCCAATCAGTGACAGCGGAATAGTGACGACTGGAATTACCGCTGAGCGCAGCGAACCCAGGAACAAAAAAACCACCAACACCACGATCACGATGGCCTCCACCAGGCTGGACAGCACCTGGTCGATAGAGGCGTTGATGTACAGCGTCGAGTCGTAGGCGATGTCCACGTCCAGGCCAGGTGGGATCTGCGATTGCAGCTGCGGCAGCAATTCGCGAACGTGCTTGGCCAACTCCAGGGGGTTGGCGTCGGGGGCCGGTTTGATGCTGATGTAGAGTGCAGGGATGCCATTGAACGTACTGAAACTGTCGTAGTTCTGTGAACCCAATTCCACGCGTGCCACGTCACCCAGGCGCACCTGGCTGTCGCCCTTGGTTTTCAGGGGGATCGCATTAAACCCCTCTACCGAATGGAGTTCGGTGTTGGTCTGGATGCTGGTGACGACATATTCACCTGTCACATCACCTGCGGTGGGCTGCACGTTGTAGCGCTTGATCGCCTGCGTCACCTCACTGGCGCTCAAACCAAAACCAGCGAGTTTTATAGGGTCCAGCCACAGGCGCATGGCAAAGCTCTGGTTGCCGATGATCTGCGCTTCGGCCATGCCCGGCAGGGTCACCAGCCGAGGTTGAATCACACGACTCAGGTAGTCAGTGATCTGGGCGTTGTTCATGATTTCGCTGGAAAAGCTCAGGTACATCAACGCGGTATTGTCAGCCGCGACCTTGCTCAGTATCGGGTCGTCAATCTCGCGCGGTAACTGGTTCCTGACTTCATTGGTCTTGGCCAGTAGCTCCGTGAACAAGCGGTCGCTGTCGGCGCCGACTCGCCCGTAGATCGAGATGATCGAGATGTTCTGGCGACTGGAAGACTTCATGTAATCGATGCCTTGCGCGCTGGCCAGGCTCTTCTGCAACGGTTGGGTGATGTAGCTTTGAACACTCTCGGCACTTGAGCCTGGAGAGACCGTGGTCACCGTGATCAGCGCACTTTCCATCTGTGGGAATTGGCGCAACGGCAGTTTTCCGTACGCCTGCCAGCCCAGCAACACAATTAACAGACTCACCACCAGCGCAAGTACGGGGCGGCGAATGAACAGGTCGGTGATCGTCATTCTTCGTTTTCCCGATAGGTCGCCTGGGGCAGGTCGTCCGGTTGATTCCTGTCGATGCTGATATGCACCGGCGTACCGTGCACCAGCTTGTTCTGACCGGCAGTGACGACTTGTTCACCCTTGTGCAGGCCCTTGTCGACCACGACAAGGCCATCGCGTCGCTCGCTGCTTTGGATCAAGCGCCGCTCGGCGATCAGCACGGGCGTGCCGTCTTCCTGCAGCCCATGCTCCTGGGTGTCATCGGGGGGGGCCACAACGTACACGTATTGGCCGTAGGGGCTGAACGTGATCGCGCTTTCCGCAACCACCGTGTGCAATTGCGGGTCGGCCAGCTGTATCCGCAGGTCAGCGAACATGCCTGGCAGCACATTTTTGGGCGGGTCTGCCAGGGTCGCCCGCACCAATACATTTCGCGTGCTGTCATCAACGATCGGGTTGATGGCGCTGACGCTGGCGAGGCTGAAAACACCGGGGCGCGCGGAGACTTCAACCTGAACCGACTGGCCGATCGTGATCAATTGGGCGGCTTGCTCAGGGACATGGAAATCAACGTAAAGACTGCTGGTGTCCTGCAGGCTGGCGATCACCGTACCGCTTTGCAGGAAGTCACCCAGATCCACTTGGCGAATACCGATGATGCCGCTGAAAGGGGCGACGATAGATTTCTTTTTCAGTGCTTCGCTGCGTTGCGCAACGAGGGCATTGTGCCGCGTGAGCTCTGCACTCAGTCGATCGTACTCACCTCGGGAAATGGCGTTGATCGTCACCAGCTCCTTGCCGCGTTCGAAATTCTGCCGGGCCAAACGTTGGTCTGCCCGTGCCATGTCCAACTCGGCCTGTTCGGTCTGGTGCTCAAGTTGCAGCAACGGTTGGCCCGCATCGACCCTTTGCCCTGACTCGAAGTGCAGCTGGGTGACCACGCCGGGGACTTCGATACTTAAATTGATACCTTGCAATGCCTTGAACGTGCCAGCCGCCGGCAACTGGCGCTGCCAGCGCTTTTCGAATGCGTTGGAGACCGCCACGCTCACGGGCGGCTTTGGCGCATGCAGGATCTGCAGCTGTTGGTAAACCCAAAACGCCTTGTAGCTGGCAAGCATCAGTACGACTAACAGGACGATACTGAGCATGGTAAGCATCCGACGGCCCGGCATAGCTGGTTCCTTATAGTGAGGCGAGTGAGGTGTTGCATGAAGGACGCGCAGGCAGGACCATCCGACGACACGCTGAGCGCCGAAGTTTTCACGAGAAAGGCGGGGGCAATAAGCAGTAAATTCGCGAGTTTCTGTAGGAATACAGATCTCTAAATGAAAGGTGTTTTCATATTTGTTGTAGGAAAAATGCGGAGTGTTGCTGAGGGAGGGGCATGCGCCAGGGCGTCAGCCCAGGCGCTAAGGCGCTGAAGAGAGTCCCGGCGTTAGATCAGATGCAGATGGTTATCCCAGAGCCCCGCCGGCAGCTCCAACGGTTTTGCAAGCAGTGGGTTCTGGCGGCAGTCGTAGAACCGGCAACGCCCTTGTCCCGACGTCACGACAAACCCATCGTCTACGGCACCGACACCGGCACAGTCGGGCAGCGGCCCATCAAGCCGCAGTTCGCCGCTGTCCATGTCCCAGATGAAGAAGCGGTTGCCACGCGGTGCGGTCAACGCCACCAGGCGCAGCTCGCTGTGCACTGCAACGCTGGCGGTGTAGTGCCCCATGGCCTGCAGCTGTTCATCGGCCACCGGGAATGCCACGAAGGGCTGCCCTGGACGCTTGATCGCCAACAACTCGGAGCGTTCCTGGGACGGCCCCATGAACTGCTGCCCGGTGAGAATGGTGCCGTCGCTGGCGATCCCCATATGGCGCACGCTGTTCATCTGCTGGCCGAGGGTTTCCTTGCTGATCAGCGTACCGTCACGCTGCATCAGCACCAGGCTCGGTTCCATGGCGTTGAGGTTCATCTCCACGCGGCTTTCGGCTTCGGTGCGAATGCCGCCGTTGGCCACCACCAGGGTTTCGCCGTCGGGCATCCACGACACCTGGTGCGGACCGATACCGTGGGTGGAGATTTCGCCAGTGTGCACCAGCCGTTCGCCTTCGAACCTGTACACGCCGAGCAGGCCGCGGCCAGGGTCGGACGTATCGTTTTCGGTGGCGTACAGCCAGTCGCCGCTCTTGTGAATGACCGCGTGGCCATAGAAGTGCCGGTTGGCCTTCGAGGTGATGGTTTGCAGCAACGCGCCATCCCGCAGGTCGATCAGGTAACTCTCGGTGCCCGGGCGACGGGCGACAAACAGCGCAATCGGCAACGTCGGGTGGTTGATGATGTCGTGGCAGCGCTGGCCGACCTGGGTGGCAAACACCGGCTTGCCGTCCAGGCGATAGCCCACGGCGTAGTGCTTGCCGTCCGCATCATCCCGCGCCGAGAGCAGCAGCGGGCCCTTGTCTTTACTTTTGAACAGCGTCCAGCCACCCAACGTGAGTGCGCTGAGCAGCACGCTGCCAACGGCCAAAGCCTGTCGCCTGAGCATCATCAGTCACCGTCGTTGGCATTGAAGCCCAGTTGGATGCCCAGCGCCTTGGCCAATTCGCCTTCGTGCAGGCGGTGGACGACGTTGAGGCTGTCATAGATATCGTTGAGCTGCTGGCGCCCGGCATCGTCGGCCAGCAGCTCGTTGAGGGTGCGCGGGTTGCTGTCGAACAGTTTCAGGGACGCGGCGTAGGCGGCGTCGATCTTGTCAGCCAACGGTTTCTGCTCGGACGGCAGCAGGCCGCGCAGGCCTTTGTTGTCGACGCCGACCCACACGGTCTGGGCCGCCGCGAGGCTGGCTTGCAGGCTTTGCAGGGACGACTGGCTACGCCACGCATCGGCCTGGAAAGGCTGCGGGATACCCTTGGTCTGGCGGCCCATCGGCGTGCCGAGCTTTTTCTTCAGGGTGTCCAGTGCGGTCACTTGGACGCGCAGCAGATCGGCAATGGCTTCGTGGGAATCGGCGTAGCGCTGGTTCGGGAACTTGGTCATCTGCGCGAGCATGCCGTCGGTGCTGTTCCAGCTGGCCAGGATCTCTTCGGCGAGCGCCTTCTGGCGATCACCGATGGCCATCAGCAGTGGGCAGTAACGGGCCTTTTGGGCGTCGTCGGCGATATCGGTCTTGGCGTCGTAGAGGATGTATTCGTAGGCCGACAGGCCTTGCACCACCACGCTGGACTTGGCCAGGGCGGCACCGTCGATCTGCGGCTGGCTGGCGACCAGTTGCTCGACCTGGCGGCCGACCAGGTTTTTCTTGTCCGGCCAGAACTGCACCTGCCACGCACGGTTGCCTTCAGCCAGCGGGCCGATCAACAGCGGTTGCAGCTCGGCCCAGGCCTTTTGTGCGTGGAGGAAGTCGGCACGCGCGGTGTCCAGGCTCTCTTTACCCTGGCAGTAGGCCAGGGCGCTGACGGCCAGTTGGCGGTCGGCTTCAACCCAGCGGCTGTAGGTGGGCAGAATCACTTGCTTGGCGATGGCCGCCGAGGTCACGGCTTGCGGGTCTTGCGGCGAGCAGGCACCGAGGGCGAGGGCGGCAAGGCTGGTGAACAACAACTTGGGACGGAACATGTCGAGCTCCCTTCTGTAATTGGGGCGAAGCTTATAAAGAATTCAGGAACGCCAGCAACGCAGCGCGCTGCTCGGCATTAAAAGACAACACATGCTGCTGCGCCGCTTGTGCTTCGCCGCCGTGCCACAGCACGGCTTCCAGCAGGTTGCGAGCGCGGCCGTCATGCAGGAACTGGGTGTGGCCACTCACGGTTTGCGTCAAGCCGATACCCCACAACGGCGGCGTGCGCCAGTCGTGGCCGCCGGCCTTGAATTCGCTGCGGTTGTCGGCGAGGCCCGGTCCCATGTCGTGCAACAGCAGGTCGCTGTAGGGGCGGATCACTTGGTTGGCCAGCTCAGGTTCGGCGGCGTTGGCGGCCGTGGTGAACGCGGGCGTGTGGCAACCTTGGCAGCCAGCTTGATAGAACAGGTTTTTACCGGCCAGCACCTGTGGCGTGTTGACGCCTCGGCGCGCCGGTACGGCCAGGTTACGGGTGTAGAACAGCACCAGACGCAGGATATTGTCGCTGACCTCCGGCTCGCCGTCGGGGCCATTGCCGTTAGGGGCTTGTTTGCAGGCGACTTGGGCATCGGTGCAGTCATCGAACGGTCTCAGGGAAGTCGTGAGGCCCATATCACCAGAGAACGCGTGAACATTTTGTTGATTGAGGTTGGGTTGCCCGGCTTTCCAGCCAAAACGCCCGAGCACGGTTTTTTGCTGGGCGTCGTCCCAGACCCAATTGGCGCGGCCGACGATGGCTTCCTTGTCGGCGGTCTTCGGGTCGGTGTTGCGCAGGATATCGGCATCGCTGATGGCTTCGAGCAGGCCCAGGCCGATCATCGGCGGGGCGATGCGGGCGGAGAAGCGTGTGTCCGGATGCATCGGGCCGTAGCCGAGTTGGGTGATTTGCAGGTCCGGCTTGCGTAACTCGACCACGGTGCCGTCCTTGAACGTCACGTTGACCGGTGTGTAGTCCATGCGCACTTTGCCTTCGGGCACTACGCCCGGCACCGCCATGTCCTGCAGTTGCCCGCCGTAGACCGGCTCGGGCACTACGCCGATCTGTTCGATGAGTGTGGCATAGGGCGCAGCGTCCGGAATCGACAGGCGCACCAGCATCGACACCGCATTGGGTGCGTCGGGCAACGGCGGATGCCCACGGCCGTCCTTGATATGGCAGTTCTGGCAGGCGTTGGTGTTGAACAACGGGCCCAGGCCATCACGCGCCGTGGTGGTGGACGGGGCGATCACCCACGGGCTGCGAAAGAAGCTGTTGCCGACGCTGAAGTCCAGGCGCCGCGTGGGCGACAGGTTCGCCGAGGGCAAGGAAAACGCGTTCTGGTCGCGCTTGTTCACCGTCGCAGCGCCGCCCGCCCGTGATTCACCCGGCTCGGCCTTGGTAAACCTGGGCGCGTCATCGCAGGCAGTCAGGCTCAAGGCCAGCAACCCCGCGGACAGGCGAAAAAGCGAACGGAACATCGGGTTTCCTGAGTGAAGGCGCAAAATAGGGGCGCAAAGTCTAACAGGGCGGGGCGCAATGAATAAGAGCAATTATCGTTTGGTGGTATCCGATTCATTCCCGCTAGAATGACCGCACATTTTTTTCTGGAGGTGGCCAATGCAGGCTCTCGACGCTTTGCTCAACCGTGTTTCCGTGCCGCGCCTGCTGGAACCGGCACCGACCCAGGAGCAGCGCGACGTGCTGTTCGCCGCCGCCATGCGTGCACCCGACCACGGCCAGCTGCGCCCTTGGCGTTTCCTGACGGTTGAAGGGGCTGCCCGTGAGCAAATGGGCACGCTGCTGGCCGAGGCTGCGCGCCTGCAAGACGCGGACGCACCGCAAGCCGCCATCGACAAGGCCCAGAACGGCCCGCTGCGTGCGCCGCTGGTGGTGGTGGTGATTGCCCGTCTGCAGGAACACTTCAAGGTGCCCAAGTCCGAACAACGGCTGGCCGCCGCCTGCGCGGCGCACGGCATCCTGCTGGCCGCGTATGCCCAGGGCATTGGTGCGGTGTGGCGCACCGGCGAACTGTCCTACTCGGCCCACGTCGCCAAAGGCCTGGGGCTGACGGCGGATGAGGAAGTGATTGGCTTCCTCTATTTGGGTACGCCGCAGAACCCGCCGCGCACGGCGGCTAAGGAAGATGTGGCGGCGTTCGTCCAGGCCTGGCAGGGTCTTTAGCCGTTCGTGGACCCCATGTGGGAGGGGGCTTGCCCCCGATAGCGGTGTGTCAGCTACAGATAAGTAGACTGATACTCTGCAATCGGGAGCAAGCCCCCTCCCACATTGCTCCTTTGGTGTTATTTAAACCTTGAACTGATCCATGAGTTTCATCTGCTGGCTGGCCAAGGCATTGAGTTGGCTGCTGATGGCCGCCGACTCAGTCGCCTGCCCGGTCAGGGTTTCGGTCACGGTGCGGATCGCCGAGACATTGCGGTTGACCTCTTCGGCCACCGCGCTTTGTTGTTCGGCGGCGCTGGCGATCTGCAGGTTCATGTCGCTGATCACGGTGACAGCATCGCTGATCTTGCCCAGGGCCTGCACCGCTTGATGGATCTGCCCCGCATTGCTCTGGGCCTGGCTTTGGCTCGAATGCATGGTGGCCACCACGCCACGGGTGCCGCTCTGGATGCGTTCGATCACCAGGCGGATTTCCTCCACCGAATCCTGGGTGCGCTTGGCCAGGTTGCGCACTTCGTCGGCCACCACCGCAAACCCACGGCCACTTTCCCCGGCGCGTGCCGCTTCGATGGCGGCGTTGAGGGCCAGCAGGTTGGTCTGCTCGGCAATGCTGCGGATCACTTCCAGCACTGAGCCGATCTGCTCGCTGTTGACCGCCAGGGCTTCGACTTCCGTCACCGCCTTGCTGACTTCCTCGGCCAGGGTCGTGATATCCCGTGTGCTCTGTTCAATGATTTGCATGCCTTCGCGTGCCGATTGATCGGCACCGCGTGCCGCGTTGGCAGCATTCGAGGCGCTGTTGGCGACGTCGTGGGCGGTGGCGCTCATTTCATTGGACGCGGTGGCCACTTGGTCGATTTCGCGGAACTGCACCTGCATGCCTTCACTGGTCTGGCGCGCGATGGCGGAAGACTGGTCCGCCGTGCCCCGGGCTTCGGTGATGCTCTGCTTGATCTGGGCGATGGTCGGTTGCAGCTTATCGAGGAAGCGGTTGAACCAGTTCACCAGTTCGCCCAGTTCATCTTTCTTTGCATACGCCAGGCGTTGGGTGAGGTCGCCTTCGCCGCTGGCGATGTCCTTGAGCATGGCCGCCACGCTGTTGATCGGGCGGGTCACGCCGGTGGCGGTCAGCCAGATCAGCAGCAGGCCCAGCAGGCCGGCGGCAGCGGCCACCAGCAGTGCCTTGAGGGTGCCGGCCGCCTGGGCTTCATCGAGTACGCCTTGCAGTTTGACGTTATCGGCCAGCATCACGGCTTTTGGCAGCTTGATCACCACGCCCCAGGATTTGGCCTCGGCAATCGGCTTGACCGGGTACACGGCGCGAATGGTGCCGTCCTGTTCGCGGATCATGCGGTTGTCGCTCGCCAACAATTGCACGATTTCCTTGCCTTCGGTGCCGAGGGTGTCGATCAGGTTCTTGCCGACCTTCGCCGGCTCGCCGCTGTAGGCGGCAATCAAACCGCTGCTGGAGAGAATCTCCAGGTGTGCTGCGCCGTTGAACAGGTTCTTCTGTGCAGCGTCGGTGGTTGCTTGCAGGGCGGTGAGGGCGATGTCGACGCCCACCACGCCGATGACCTTACCGTCTACGATCAGCGGCAGGGAAATGGTGGTCATCAGCACGGGTTTGCCGGCCACGGTGTCCTCGTACGGGTCCAGCAGACAAATGCTACGGCTATCACGTGGGCAGGTGTACCAGATGTTGTAGGGCGTACCGCTGAGGTTGAGGCTGGTCTTGGTCAGGTCGTCCTCGACCATGATGGTGTTCAAGCCTTGACCGCCTGCACGGCTCCAATAGCTGGAGAAGCGGCCTTTCTCGTTGGAGACGCGGGCCTTGTCGTCGATGAATTCGTTGTCTTTGCCATCCAGGCCGTTGGGTTCGAATGACAGCCAGATACCCAGTACCTTGTTGTTGCGTTCGAAGGCGCTTTTCAGGCTCTGGTTGAGTGCTTCGCGCAGTGCGCCGGGCTCCAGCCCTCGCTGAGCTGCCAGGTTGCGCAGGTCTTTGACCTGATCGGCGAGGGCGGTCAAGGCCACCAGGCTGTCACCGAAGGTTTTCTGCAACTGCACCGCCTGTTCGGCCGCCCTGGCTTGCAGCAGTTGTTCGACGCTGGCAGTGAGCATGCGCGAGCTTGAGTCGCTGACCAACTGATCATTCTGGGTGGTGTTGTAGATATTGATGCTGACGACCAGCGCGATCACCCCCAACAGGCAAAGACCGGACAGCAACACAATTTTCAAGCGGATGGAGAGGGTGTTGAACATAGGTTCACTCACGAATGCACTCATGGGTATGCAAGCACCAGAGCCAAGTCCATTCAGCGCTATGTCTGAAACATCGGCGTCATAAATCAATACATGAGAGGCAGGCGATGAACGGCGCGTAAGCGCCTGTACGCGCCGTTATACGGGCTGTGCGAGCCGTTCGGGGCGTGACCAGATCCACAGGTTGCCCAGGCTCATCCCGGCAATCGCCAGGTAGATCGGCCAGCCGTGGTCGAGCATCACCAGCATCAGCGTGGCGCAGAGCAGCATGCTCACGGTGGCGCTGACCTTGGCCCGCCGGGCAATGATCTTGCCGTTGCGCCAGTTGGACAGGATCGGCCCGAACAGCCGATGGTTTTCCAGCCAGGCGCTGAGACGCGGCGAGCTTTTGGTGGCGGCCCAGGCGGCCAGCAGGATGAATTCGGTGGTGGGCAAACCCGGTATGACAATCGCCACCAACCCGATGCCCAGGCTGACGTAGGCCAGCAGGCCGAAGAGGATCCGGGCGATTTTCGAGGTGGATGGGGTTTTGCGGGTCATGGTTTATTTGTAACGTCGCGAAGTGAGCGCCAACTGTGGGAGGGGGCTTGCCCCCGATGGCAGTAGTTCAGTCACTGTAGAGGGTGACTGGTACTCAGCTATCGGGGGCAAGCCCCCTCCCACAGTTGATGGCATTTCAATCTGGAGGTCAGGCCAATTCAGGGGCGCTAGCGTACGCCTGTTCCAGCAATACGGTGAAGCGTACAAACGCGTCGATCGCGCCTTTTTCCACAGCAGCTTCTTCTTCGGCGCTGAATGGCAGGGCGTCGAGAGTGCGCGTGAAGCTTTTCCAGCCTTCGGCACGACCACCGGCCGGCTCACCCAGGTGGCGGGCACCGAAGGTTTCACTCAGGCCCAGGCCCACGGCGCGCTTGATCAGGAACGCGGCGCCCAGCTTGGAACCTTCGGACACAAACAGCCAGCCCAGGGCTTCGGCCTTGCTCGGGTTTTTCACGGCGCCGGCGACCGGTGCAGGCACGTCGGTGTCCAGGTCGCTCAGGTCCAGCTTGGCGGCTTCGGCGCGGCAGCGCTCGGCCAGGTCCGGCACGATCTTGATCAGTTCGGCATCGTTGTACAGGGCCACCAGTTCCGATTGGAACAGGTATTGCGCCACCACGAAACGGGCGAAGTTGGCTTGGGTTTCAAACGGGGCATGAGCCTTCACCAGTGCGTCGAGCTTGGTGTGTGGCTCGTGGGTGATCTGGTTCAGGCGCTGGGAGCGCAGGCTTGGGCGTTCAGCGGTAGGGGAAGCGGTCATGAAAAAAGTCCTTGAGAAGGGAAGCGCCTGGGTGCCCGAAAGAGAGCTGTTATCAACTAGACGAACAAGAAGACGCGGCACAGTAAAAAATCCTCACCCCGGCGCTGAATAATTACGCCGGGGTGAGGCGGGTTTCATCAGATGTCCCAGATCACGTTGATCGCAAAGTTGCGACCTGGCTGGGTCAGGCGGTCGAGGTTGGCCGGGGAGGTCACACCGGCTTCGCCGACGCCGTCGTAGCTGCGCACGTCGTCCCAGTTCCAGTACTTCTTGTCGGTCAGGTTGTAGAGGCCGCCGTTGACGGTCACGTCGTGGGTGACCTTGTAGAAACCGGTCAGGTCGACGACGCCGAAGCCTGGGGTCTTGAACGGGGCACTGGTGGTATTGCCGTCGGGCGAGAAGAACGTATTTTTGTCGACGCGGTTCTGTTTCTTGACCAGGGTCCAACTGACCAGGGCGCCATATTGCTCCTGGTCATAACCCAGTCCGAACACGCCCTTGAGTGGGTTGACACTGTTGAGCGGCTGGCCGGTTTCGTCGTTACGGCCGTAGGCGTAGGCCACGGCGCCCTGTGTATACACACCCTGTGGCGCGCCGAAGGCGTCCAGGTTCATGCGACCCTTGGCTTCAATGCCCTTGATGGTGGCGCGTTTGATGTTGAAGGGTTGGAAGATCGTGCCGGTCGGACTTACCGAGGTGTTGTCCTCGTCGATGAAGTCCTTGTACTTGTTGTAGAACACCGCGACATCGAAGTTGCCCGCGTCGAAGTTGCCGCGAATCCCGGTCTCGATGCCTTTGCTGGTTTCCGGCTTAAGGTCCGGGTTGGGCTCGACCACGTAACCTTGCTGGAGGTTTTCAAAGCGACCGTACAACGCCTTGGCCGACGGCGTGCGGAAGCCTTCGGCGTATTGGCCGAACCAGGTGTAGTGATCGGTCAGCGCGTAGGTCAGGCCGAATTTCGGCGAGACCCGGTGCCAGGTCTTGGTGCTGTCGTCGTGGGGGTAAATGCGGGTCGGGTCGGTGGCGTTGAGGAAGTCCTCGGTCAGCTTGGGCTTGAGCTGGGTGTAGTCGTAGCGAACGCTGGGCAGGAAGGTCCAGTTTTTCCAGGCGATCTGGTCCTGGGCAAACAGCGAGTAGGTGTTGATGGTCGGGTCTGGGAAGTCGCTGGCCTTGCGCACGCTGTCACCGGCCGAGGGGCTGGGTGCGCCGATGGCCGTGCAACCACTGCCGACGGCCAGGCAGGTGGCGGCGCCTTCGCGCGAACCGGTGACTTTCTGCTGCTTGAGGGTGGTGCCGTACGTGACGTGGTGATCGGTTTCGCCGAGGCTGAAAGCCTTGTCCAGCTGTGCGTCGAACACCCATTGCCGTTCTTGGTACAAGGTCTCGCGGGTACGCAAGACGCGGCGACTTGGCTGGTAGATTTCGGCCGTCGTCTGGTCGGTCTTGGCAATCTGGTAGTTGAGGCTGGTCTTGATGCGGTCGGCAATCGGCGACTCGAGGGCAATGCTGTTTTCCAGGCCGAAGCGTTCACGGGTAATGGTGTCGTTGCCGGTACGGGCACGGTACCAGTTCGAGACGAAGGGGCCGGCGTTGAACGGGCCGCCCACGGCGTTCTTGAGGTTGGTGTCGCGATCATCCTTGTACTTTTCATACGTCAGGCCCAGACGGTTGTCATCGCCGTAGTTCCAACCGAGCTTGGCCAGGATATTGGTCGTACGTGCGTCTTCCGGGTTGGCGCCGGTGCGGGCCAGGCCGGTGGCGTTGTTGCCGTCGTAGGACTCCATCTCGTGGCCATTGCGCTGGCTCAGGTGCAGCAAGCCGTCGACGTCCTGCACACGGCCGGCGACGGTGCCGGAGGTCAGCCAGCTTTCGTCGGCGGAGCTGTAGCCGGTCTTCAGGCGCGCGCCGACGTCCTGGCCGGGCTTGATGATGTCGTCCGGATCGAGGGTGAAGTAACTCACCGCGCCACCAATCGCGCTGCTGCCGTACAGGGCCGACGCCGGGCCGCGTAGGATCTCCACGCGCTTGACGATTTCCGGGTCGACGTAGTTGCGACGGGTCTTGGCGTAGGGGCCGTTGAAGAAGTTGTCCGGCACTTCCACGCCGTCCACCTGGGTGAGGATGCGATCGCCGTCGATGCCGCGAATGTTGAAACCGGCGTTACCGGCACGGGTGCCGGCGCCGCCGACTGAAACGCCAGGCTCGTAGCGCACCAGTTCGCGAATGGTGTTGACGTTCTGGCGGTCCAGCGCTTCGCGCTCATGCACGCTGACGGTGCTCGGCACGCTGCTCACATCCTGCTCGTTACGGGTGGCGCTGATGGTCACCTGTTGCAGGTTGAGGGCGCCGCCCGCTGCGCGCTTTTCCAGGACGATGCTGTTGCTGCCCAGTTTGCGGTAGCTCAGGTTGGTCCCCACCAACAGCCGGTCCAGGGCTTTTTCCGGCGACAACGGGCCGCTTACGCCAGGGGACGATACACCCTGGCCCAGTTCCGCCGGCAGGCCGACTTGCCAGCCGGTCACGGCGGTAAAGGCGTTCAGTGCCGAAACCAGCGGCTGTTGCTCGATGCTGAAGGTGTAATTGCCGTGGCTGCGCGGGGCAGGTTCGGCGGCGGTGGCGGTCATCACTGGCGCAGCGGCCAGCAGGATGGCTGCCGTCAGCAAGGACAGGACGGGCGAAGAGGACCGGCGGTTGAAACAAGAGGACATCGAGAGCGCTCCGGGGTACGAGTCTTATAGTTGCGAACTGAGACAAATAGGAATCAGTTGCATTGGCTAAGACGAGACGTACCACCGACAGCTATCGAGTAAAAATAATTCTCATTTAGTTCAAGATCACCAGCGCCGGGTATTCCGACAGCTTGGCCGAGGTGATGTGCGCCAGCGAACGCACCACGTCCAGGGGCTGGTCGAGGCGGTAATTGCCGGTGACGGCGACGCTGGCGAGTTGGTCGTTGGTGTTGACGATCCAGCCGGGGTAATAGCGACGCAGCTCGGCGAGCACTTCGCTCATCGGGCAGTTTTCGAAGATCAGCCGGCCTTGCACCCAGGCCAAGTCCTTGTTGGCGTCCAGTTTGGCGGGTTGGCCAAAGCCCTTGGGCCCGATGCGGATACTTTCACCGGCGCTCAGGCGCACACGGGCATCGTCGAAGGTATTGCTCAGGTCCACATCGCCGCGCTGCACTTGCACCTGCGCTTCGCCATTCAGGTAGCGCACGGCGAAGGCGGTATCGCGCACGCTGGCGCGTACGGGGCCGGCGTCGATCTCCAGGGGCAGGCCATGGCTGGGCACGACGTCGAAAAACGCTTCGCCCTGGTACAGGCGGGCGATGCGCTGGTGGTCCTTGATGCTGCTGGAAAACGCCGAGTTGGTGTTGAGCAGCACTTTGGAGCCATCGTCCAATTGCAGGCGCTGGCGTTCGCCCACCACGGTGAGGTGGTCGGCTTGCAGGCGTACCGGCAGGTTGCTGAAGCTGAACAGGCCGATCAACAACACGGCGGCAGTGGCCAGCGGTTTCCAATGCGGCTTGACCCGGCGCCAGGCGCTGGGTTTGCGCGGCGCGGCCAGTGCGACAGCAGCGCTGTGGACCGGCGCGCCACCCCAGGCGGCTTGGGCCTTGCCGAACGCGTGGACATGCGCGGGGTCGCTGGCCAGCCAGGCTTCGAATTCAGCCTGCTGCCCGGGCAGCGGGCACTGCAGGGCGATCAGCCAGTCGAGGGCTTGGTCCATAGCCGTGTCTTGCAACACCTCATGAGCCAGCTCATGGGGGCGCAGTTTATTCGGGTCCGTCACGGTGTTCCTCGGGTCTTCGCCACGTTCTATTCAACTTTCCTACAGCTTGGGTCGACGTTTCTGTCGGGAGAAGCTTAAGGCCGATCCAGCCGTTCGGCCACACCTACACAGATGGCCATGATCAATTTCAGTTCCTTTTGCACGGTGCTCAAGGACACTTCCAACTGATCGGCGATCTCCTGGTAACTGCAACCGTGCAGGCGGCTGAGGATGAAAATCTGCTGTTGGCGGGCGCTCAACTGGCCGAGGCTGACACTCAGGGCTTCAAGCATCTGCTCGGCCTGGGTGGCGTCTTCGGGGGTGCTGATGGGCGCGGCGACGCTTTGCAGGACGTCCATCGGAACATCTTCCTGCAGCGTACGGGCCTGGATCCTACGCGCGCGCAGATGATCCAGCGCGAGGTTGCGCGCAGTTTGATAGACGAAGGGCTCAAGGTGATCGATCGGCCGCTCACTGAGGGCCCGGGTGACGCGCAGGTAGGTTTCCTGCAACAGGTCCTCGGCGGTGCTGTGGTTATTCACCATCCGCTGCAAGGTGCGAAGCAGAACCACCCGTTGGGTGATAAAGACGTGGTTGAAGCGAGATTGGCTCACAGTGATACCAGACCGGTTTGCAGTTAATGATAATGCTTATCATCAACTCAAATGGCAAGTGGCTATTGCTGTGAGCCTGTGTCGATCAAATGTGGGAGGGGGCGAGCCCCCTCCCACACAAGCCCTGCACAACTCAAATTATTCCGCGTTGCACAGCGCCAGGCAGTTATCCAGCATACGGTTCGAGAAGCCCCACTCGTTGTCATACCAGGCCAGCACTTTCAGCAATTTGCCGCTGACTTTGGTGTGATTGGCATCGAAGATCGACGACAGCGGGTTATGGTTGAAGTCACTGGAAACCAGCGGCAGGGTGTTGTAGCCGAGGATCTTCGAGTGTTGGCTGGCTTCTTTCAGCAGCGCGTTGACTTCTTCGGCAGTGGCTTCTTTCTTCAACTGCACAGTGAGGTCCACCAGCGACACGTTGATCACCGGTACCCGCACGGCCATGCCGGTCAGCTTGCCCGCCAGTTCCGGCAGCACCAGGCCGACCGCTTCGGCGGCGCCGGTCTTGCTCGGGATCATGTTCTGGGTGGCCGAACGCGCGCGGTACGGGTCGGTGTGGTAGACATCGGTGAGGTTCTGGTCGTTGGTGTAGGCGTGAATCGTGGTCATCAAGCCGCTTTCGATGCCCAACTCGCGGTGCAGCACCTGGGCGACCGGCGCCAGGCAGTTGGTAGTGCACGAGGCGTTGGAGATGATCTGGTGCGATTGACGCAAAATGTCATGGTTGACGCCGTAGACCACCGTGGCGTCCGCGCCCTTGGCCGGTGCCGAGATGATCACCTTGCGTGCGCCGGCGGTAATATGGGCGGCAGCCTTGTCACGGTCGGTGAACAGGCCGGTGCATTCAAACACCACGTCGATCTTGTGCGCGGCCCACGGCAGGTCGGCCGGGTTGCGGATGGCACTCACGGCAATCCGGTCACCATTGACGGTCAGGCTTTCCTGATCGTGGGCGACCTCTGCTTCGAAAGTGCCATGTACGGTGTCGTATTTGAGGAGATGGGCATTGATCGAACTGTCGCCCAGATCATTGATGGCGACGATCTGCAAATCCTGGCGGTAGCCTTGGGTATACAGTGCGCGCAGGACATTACGGCCGATACGGCCAAAACCATTGATTGCGATACGAAGAGTCATTGGAAAGTGCCTGTCGTCGATTTGTTGTAAGAATTACAAGATTATTCGCATAAAAATAGAAAACAAGCCTTTTTAGTGGCAATATTTTGTTCAATCTACAACGAGTGACCTGAATCAACTGGTCCGATGATCCAAACGACTCCCTGCCATCCCATGCGCTGCGGGCGTTTGATCAGCATAGACACTCAGGTCGCCACATCCGTTAGCCTGGAGTTCTACACATGCATCCCCGCGTCCTTGAGGTCACCGAACGGCTTATCGCCCGCAGCCGCGCCACCCGCGAGGCTTACCTTGCGCTCATTCGCGGCGCAGCCAGCGACGGTCCGATGCGCGGCAAGCTGCAATGCGCCAACTTCGCCCATGGCGTGGCCGGTTGCGGCACCGAAGACAAAAACAGCCTGCGCATGATGAATGCCGCCAACGTGGCAATTGTTTCTTCATATAACGACATGCTCTCGGCGCACCAGCCGTACGAACATTTCCCGGAACAGATCAAGAAAGCCCTGCGCGAAGTCGGCTCGGTCGGCCAGTTCGCCGGCGGCACCCCGGCGATGTGCGACGGCGTGACCCAGGGCGAGCCCGGCATGGAGCTGAGCCTGCTCAGCCGCGAAGTGATTGCCATGTCCACGGCGGTAGCGCTGTCCCACAACATGTTCGACGCCGCGCTGATGCTGGGCATCTGCGACAAGATCGTCCCCGGCCTGATGATGGGCGCGCTGCGCTACGGCCACCTGCCGATGATCTTCGTACCGGGCGGGCCAATGCCGTCGGGTATTTCCAACAAACAGAAGGCCGACGTGCGCCAGCGCTACGCCGAAGGCAAGGCCACCCGCGAAGAGCTGCTGGAATCGGAGATGAAGTCCTACCACAGCCCCGGCACCTGCACCTTCTACGGCACTGCCAACACCAACCAGCTGTTGATGGAAGTGATGGGCCTGCACTTGCCGGGCGCCTCGTTCGTCAACCCGTACACACCGCTGCGTGATGCGCTGACCCGCGAAGCCGCACACCAGGTCACGCGCCTGACCAAGGCCAACGGCAACTTCACGCCGATCGGCGAGATCGTCGACGAGAAATCCATCGTCAACTCGATCATCGCGCTCAATGCCACCGGCGGGTCCACCAACCACACCCTGCACATGCCGGCCATCGCGATGTCGGCGGGCATCATCCTCACCTGGGACGACATGGCCGACCTCTCCGAGGTAGTGCCGACCCTGTCCCACGTGTATCCAAACGGCAAGGCCGACATCAACCACTTCCAGGCGGCGGGCGGCATGTCGTTCCTGATCCGCGAATTGCTCGAAGCCGGCCTGCTCCATGAAGACGTCAACACCGTGGCCGGCAAGGGCCTGAGCCGTTACACCCAGGAACCGTTCCTGGTCGACGGCGAGCTGATCTGGCGCGACGGCCCCATCGAAAGCCTCGACGAAACCATCCTGCGCCCCGTGGCCCGTGCGTTCTCGCCCGAAGGCGGCTTGCGCGTGATGGAAGGCAACCTTGGCCGTGGCGTGATGAAAGTCTCGGCCGTGGCGCCGGAGCACCAGATCGTTGAAGCCCCTGCCGTGGTGTTCCAGGACCAGCAGGACCTGGCCGACGCCTTCAAGGCCGGGCAACTGGAAAAAGACTTTGTCGCGGTCATGCGCTTCCAGGGCCCACGGTCCAACGGCATGCCCGAATTGCACAAGATGACGCCGTTCCTCGGCGTGCTGCAGGACCGCGGCTTCAAGGTCGCACTGGTAACAGACGGGCGGATGTCCGGCGCGTCGGGTAAGATCCCCGCCGCGATTCACGTCAACCCCGAAGCCCAGAGCGGCGGGCCACTGGCGCGGGTGCGCGATGGCGATATCATTCGCGTGGATGGCGTGAAGGGCACCTTGGAGCTTAAGGTGGACGCCGAAGAGTTTGCAGCGCGCGCGCCTGCCACGGGCCTGTTGGGCAATAACGTGGGGGCCGGTCGCGAGCTGTTTGCATTTATGCGCATGGCCGCAAGCTCCGCAGAGCAGGGCGCCAGCGCCTTTACCTCTGCCTTGGAGACGCTTAAGTGAAGTTAGCGCTGGTCGGTGACATCGGGGGCACCAATGCCCGTTTTGCGTTGTGGCGGGATCAGGAACTGCATTCGATCCGTGTGCATGCCACGGCGGATCACACGAGTCCTGAAGAGGCGATCAAGGTCTACCTCAACGAGGAAGGCCTGGAAATCGGGGACATCGGCGCGGTGTGCCTGTCAGTCGCCGGGCCAGTGAGCGGGGATGAATTTAAATTCACCAACAATCACTGGCGCCTGAGCAAGACTGCCTTCTGCAAAACCCTGCAAGTGGATGAGCTGCTGCTGGTCAATGACTTCTCGGCCATGGCCCTGGGCATGACCCGTCTCAAGCCCGACGAATTCCGCGTGGTCTGCGCAGGCACGCCGGAGCCGTTGCGCCCGGCGGTGGTGATCGGCCCGGGCACCGGCCTGGGTGTCGGTACGTTGCTGGACCTCGGCGCTGGCCGCTTTGCGGCGTTGCCGGGGGAGGGCGGGCATGTCGATTTGCCGCTGAGCAGCCCACGGGAAACCCAGTTGTGGCAGCACATCTACAGCGAGATCGGCCACGTCAGTGCGGAAACCGCGTTGAGCGGTGGCGGGTTGCCGCGTCTGTACCGTGCGATTTGTGCGGTTGATGGCCACACACCGGTCCTGGAAACGCCCGAGGCCATCACGGCCGCAGGCCTGGCCGGTGACCCGGTGGCGATGGAAGTATTGGACCAGTTCAGCATCTGGCTGGGCCGCGTCGCAGGCAACAATGTGCTGACCACCGGTGGACGCGGTGGTGTGTATATCGTGGGCGGGGTGATACCGAGGTTTGCCGACTTCTTTATCCGCAGTGGCTTTGCCAAGAGCTTCAGTGACAAAGGCTGCATGAGCGACTACTTCAAGGGCATTCCGGTGTGGTTGGTGACGGCGCCGTATTCCGGGTTGACCGGGGCGGGTGTGGCGCTCGAACAGGCTTTTGCATAGGCAGTGATGGCCCTGTCGGGGGCAAGCCCCGTCCCACAGTTTGATGTGTGAATACATTCAAAGTGTGGGAGGGGGCTTGCCCTCGATGAGGCCATCAAGTACACCCCATAACAACAAGGAGGACCCCGTGAGCGTAATCAGTAAATCGATTCTCCTCGTCGACGACGACCAGGAAATCCGTGAATTGCTGCAGACCTACCTCAGTCGCGCCGGCTTCCAGGTGCGTGGCGTGCCGGATGGCGCGGGGTTCCGCCAGGCGATGAACGAGGCGCCCTGCGACCTGGTCATCCTTGATGTGATGTTGCCAGACGAAGACGGTTTCAGCCTCTGCCGCTGGATCCGCCAGCACCCGCGCCAGGCGCAGGTGCCGATCATCATGCTCACCGCCAGTTCCGACGAGGCCGACCGCGTGATCGGCCTGGAGCTGGGCGCCGATGACTACATCGGCAAGCCTTTCAGCCCCCGCGAGCTGCAGGCGCGGATCAAGGCCTTGTTGCGCCGTTGCCAGTTCGGCCAGGAGCGCAGCAGTGGCGGCGATGTGCTGGTGTTTGATGAGTGGCGCCTGGATATGATCAGCCACCGCCTGTTCCACGTGGATGGCGAAGAGGTGATCCTCTCCGGCGCCGACTTTGCCCTGCTCAAATTATTTCTCGACCACCCGCAACAGATCCTCGACCGCGACACCATCGGCAACGCCACCCGTGGCCGCGACCTGATGCCGCTGGACCGTATCGTCGACATGGCCGTCAGCCGCCTGCGCCAACGCCTGCGCGATACCGAAAAACCGCCGAGGCTGATCCGTACGGTGCGCGGCAGTGGGTATCAACTGGCAGCCAGCGTGGTTGCCGGCAATGCCCACTGAACCATTGACCGAGCGCCGTCGGCGCTTCCCGGTGCCGCGCTCGCTGTTGGGGCGCATGCTGCTGCTGACGCTGCTGGCCGTGTTGTTTGCCCAAGCGCTGTCCAGTGTGATCTGGGTGTCGCAGTTGCGTGCCACCCAGCTCGAAGGGCTGGTCACCAGCGCCCGCAGCCTCGCGCATTCGATGACCGCCAGCGTGAGTTACTTCCGTTCGTTGCCGGTGGCGTATCGGCCGTTGGTGCTGGACCAATTGCGCAGCATGGGCGGCACGCGTTTTGTGGTGACCCTCAATGATCGTCCGCTGGACATGGCCATCCTGCCGCAGACCCCGCGTAAACAGGCGGTGCTCGAGGCGGTGGACGAGGTGTTGAAACAAACCCTCGGCGCCGATGTGCACATGTCGGTGGAGTTCGTCAGCGCCGAAGACCTGCGTATCTTCAACGCCGGCCTGAAACTCGATGAACTGCCGCGCTCCTGGGCGCACTACGCCCTGACCCTGGAACCGGTGAACCCACCGGTGCTGGTCACCCAGATCCAACTCGCCCAGGGCGAATGGCTGTACATCGCCTCGCTGCTGCCCGAGCCCTACACCAGCCTTGAAGAACAAGGCCTGCCGTCCCAGCAAGTGTGGTTTATCGTGCTGACCAGCGGTTTCCTGCTGCTGTTTATCGGGTTGCTGGTGCACTGGCAGAGCCGGCCGCTCAAGCGCCTGGCGCGGGCGGCGCGGGACATGTCCCTGGGGGCCGATGTTGAGCCGGTGGCCGAAGGCGGCGGCAGCGAAGTGGTGGAAGTAGGGCGTGCGTTCAATGCCATGCGCGAGCGCATCAGCCGCTACCTGACCGAACGCAGCCAATTGTTCAGTGCGATCTCCCACGACTTGCGCACGCCGATCACCCGTCTGCGCCTGCGCGTTGAATTGCTTGAAGACGAAAACCTGCAAGCCAAGTTTGGCCGCGACCTGGATGAGTTGGAGTTGCTGGTGAAGGGCGCGCTGCAATGTGTGAAAGACACCGATATCCACGAAAACATCGAGCCGGTCGACCTCAATCACGTGCTCGACTGCCTGGTGGAGCCGTATCTGGCGCCTAACGGTAATGGCCGCGTGACTCAACATGGCCGCGCCCTGACCACTTATCCGGGCAAGCCGCTGGCGCTCAAGCGTTGCATCGGCAACTTGATCGACAACGCCTTGAAGTACGGGCAGAACGCGCATTTGCACATCGAGGACGATGGCGCGGAGTTCATCCTGCACGTGGATGACGAAGGCCCCGGCGTGCCGGAGCAGCGGTTGGAGCAGGTGTTCGAACCGCACTTCCGCCTGGCCGGGCAGCAGCAGGGTTACGGCTTGGGCTTGGGGATAGCGCGCAACATTGCGCATAGCCATGGCGGCGAAGTGAGTTTGCAGAATCTGCGCGAGGGTGGGTTGCGGGTGACCCTGCAACTACCGCGCGGCTTAGACTGAACACAAGCGGTCAACGTGTGGGAGGGGGCTTGCCCCCGATGACAGTATGTCAGTCAGCTTAGTCTGTAGCTGACCCACCGCAATCGAGGGCAAGCCCCCTCCCACATTTTGATCTTCATTGGGTCAGATGCTCTGGCGCAACCGCGCCAGGTCACGCAACGGCGGCGCCCCAAACAATCGGCTGTATTCCCGGCTGAACTGCGACGGGCTTTCATACCCCACGCGATACCCCGCCGCCGACGCTTCCAACCCTTCGGCAATCATCAATCGCCGGGCCTCCTGCAAGCGCAGTTGCTTCTGATATTGCAGCGGACTCATGGCGGTGATTGCTTTGAAGCGGTGGTGCAAGGTCGAGACGCTCAGGTTCACTTCCTTGGCCAGGTCATCGATACGCAGCGGTTGTTCGTAGTTGCCATTCAACCACTTGATCGCCTGACTGACGCGATGGCTCTGACTGTTGGCCACGGCAATTTCATACAGCCGATAACCCTGCGGGCCCCGCAACAGGCGATAGAGAATTTCCCGGTTGATCAATGGCGCGAGCATCGCGATATCTTTGGGCGTATCGAGCAGGCGCGCCAGGCGCAGCACGGCGTCGAGCAATTGGGTGTCGATACGGTCCACGTACATGCCACGGGAGGTTGGACGCGTCGGCACGCCCATCGGGCCGGCTTCGGCAATCAAGGCGGTGAGCTGGGCCGGGTCGATATTGATGCGTACCGACAGGTTCGGGTCTTGCGGGGTGGCATCAATGATTCGCCCGGCCACCGGCATGGCCACCGAAAAGACTAAATAGTTGAGCGGGTCGTAGGCGAAGATTTCGTCAGCCAGGCGCACTTCCTTGCTGCCGCTGGCCAGAATGCACAGGGCCGGCTCGACCAGCACCGGCATGAAGTCGCGCGGCGTGTTGTGGCGGTTCAGGTACAGCGTCGTGATGGCCGTGCCGTAGGAGCCTTCTTCCCAGGTATGCCGGTGCACGATACTGGCCAGCTCGGCGCGCTGTTTTTCCATCTCGGCATCGAGGGGGATGGATTTGGATTCGGGCGACGGCATGGGGCGTCCTCTACAGGCTGCGGTGATGGGGGCAAGCTTAGCGGCGACGGTTCAAACAGTGTTACGTCGATTCTGCACAATCCTTGCCTGATCCTGCGCCATATCGTGAATCAGGCAAGCAGCGGGCCTGTCATCTCCCTGAAACACGGCGTTTGCCCGTGGAATAAAGCCCTGGGCCGAACGTCCTCTCTACGCTTCTCGCAGGATTGTGCAATAAGCCGGCAGGAATCGACTAACCGCGTGCTCACCCGCGCCGTTATCTTTGATCCTGTGGCAACACACCCTCACAGTGCTTGCCGAGCATCACTTCTCAACGGGAGAGTCGAACATGTCCACCCCCATTCCCGCGAGCCATATGGCCTTTATCCGCGCCCGCACCGGGTGCAGCACCGAACTCGGTGCACGCTTGAGCAGTTTGATCGAACCGGGCCGCCAGGCTCAGGGTTGCCTGCAATTCTCGTTGCAGCATTCCCAGGTCGACCCTGATGTCTGGTTGATCTCCGGTTTCTGGAGCAGCGAGCAGGCGATGAGCGCCTACTTCGACTCTCCGGCCCTGATGATCTTTACCGAGCTTTTGAACGACAGGGTCGTGCGCAGCATGGACTTCCAGACCTTCACCGATGCATCCGCCGCGAATGCCTACGGCGAGTACCTGCAACTCGCCGGCTGATCAGGTTTAGAATGGCCGACTTTCCATTGGCCAGGACCTGCAACATGGCACGTAAACAATTTGCCCACCACGAAGCCGTATCCGCCGTAGTACCGGGTGAAGGTGGCTACAGCGCCGCCGTCGCCGTCAAGGCGCTGGATGGCATGGGCGCACCGAAGTTTCACAAGATCCTTGATGGACAGACGTTCAAGACCGCTTCCGACGCCGACGATGCAGCGACGGTGCAATTGGAGCGATTGGTCGATGTGGACGAAGACGGTCAACTGACCTGGGCAGCCGCCGCAAACTAAACCACACGTGGGAGGGGGCTTGCTCCCGATAGCGGTGTATCAGCTAAAGGTTTGCTGATTGACCCCCTGCTATCGGGAGCAAGCCCCCTCCCACAGTGTTGACGGCATTTTCAGTCAGGGTTTGGTGGCGCCTGGCCGGTACATCTTGAACAGCGCCTCCGGCCCCAACTGGAAGTAATCCGCCGGGCCACCACCGCGCAAAATCGGCTCGGCGGCGGCGGTGTCGTAGACCCCATCCTTGAGCAGCCACTTGGCGATGTGCACCGCGACCACCTCGCCCAGCACCAGCCAACTCGGCACCAACGCTTTGTCCGCACGTTGCAACTGGATGATCTGCGTCACCTTGCACTCGAACGACACCGGGCTCTCGCCCACCCGTGGCACGCCAACAATCTTCGACGCCACCGGCGTCAGGCCGGACAACTCGAACTCGTTGACCTCGGGGGAAACGGCGGCGCAACTCTGGTTCATCTGCTCGGCCAGCGGGCGGGTCGCCAGGTTCCACACAAACTCGCCGGTCTGTTCGATGTTGTTCAGGCTGTCTTTGCGCCCGACACTGGAAAACCCGATGATCGGCGGAATGTAGTTGAACGCATTGAAGAAGCTGTAGGGCGCCAGGTTCAGGCGGCCTTCACTGTCGTGTGACGAAATCCAGCCGATCGGCCGTGGCCCGACGATGGCATTGAACGGGTCATGGGGCAGGCCGTGGCCGTTGGCGGGTTCGTAGAAGTGGATATCGTCGGACATGGCCGGGTTCCTGCTGTTGGCTTCGTTGAGGTGGCCATACTGCAACCCAAGGCGGCTAATTTCCATCGGCGATATGGAATTTTCATTCCTCGCCCACCTATTTTTCACAGTTCCCCGTTCAGTCTGCGCCCAAGGTCGACACCCCCATAAGACTGAACCTTGGAGCCTTCTACCGCATGAACAAACTTCCTCAGATCACCCTCGCGTTCTGGGTCATGAAAATCTGCGCAACCACCCTGGGCGAAACCGCCGGGGATTTGCTGTCGATGACGCTGAATGTCGGTTATGCCATCAGCTCAATGATCCTGATCAGCGTGTTCCTGGTCACCTTGGTGACGCAACTCTGGTCCAAAACCTACAACCCCGTGCTCTACTGGATCGTGATTCTGTCCACCAGCACCGCCGGCACTACGATGTCGGACTTCATGGACCGCACCCTCGGCCTGGGCTACGCCACGGGCTCGATGATCCTGATCGTGATCCTGATGATCATCTTTGCCGTGTGGCACCTCAGTGGTGACTCGCTGAACGTGAACAAGGTGCAGACCTTCCGGGGTGAGTTGTTCTACTGGATGGCGATCCTGTTCTCCAACACCTTGGGCACGGCCTTGGGCGATTTCCTCGCGGACGATTCGGGGCTCGGTTTTGGCGGTGGCGCCTTGTTGATCGGCTCGACCATCGCCGCGGTGGTGGCGCTCAAGTACTTCACCCGGATCTCGTCGGTGCTGTTGTTCTGGGTGGCGTTTGTGTTGACGCGGCCATTCGGCGCAACACTGGGGGACTTTCTCACCAAGCCCCATGAAAAGGGCGGATTGGACTTTGGCACGGTGGGGTCGTCGGCGGTGTTGGCGGGTGTGTTGCTGGTGATGATTGTGGCTGCATCGTATGCGCAGCGGCGGTATGGGCAGCGTGAGGTTGCGGAACTGTCCTGATCTCACAAAAAAGGGCTGTGTCATCTGCTGACACAGCCCTTTTTGCAGGACTGGCGAAGCGTTAGTCAGTGGTGATACGTGAATGCTTGCGCGTGTCCTTCATGGTCACGTAGACCACCAGCGACACCGCGATGCATGCGGTCACATACCAGTAGTAGCCGGTCTCCATGCCGATGCTCTTGAACCACAGCGCGATGTATTCAGCGGTACCGCCGAAGATCGACACCGTCAGCGCATACGGCAGGCCCACGCCCAGGGCGCGGATTTCGGTCGGGAACAGTTCGGCTTTCACCACGGCGTTGATCGAGGTGTAGCCGCTGACGATGATCAGCGCAGCCATGATCAGGAAGAACGCGCCCCACCAGGACTGGATGGTGTGCAGGGTGGTGAGGATCGGCACGGTGAACAGCGTGCCGAGGATACCGAAGGCGATCAGGATCGGCCGACGGCCTACCTTGTCCGACAGCCCACCGACGATCGGTTGCAGGCACATGAACAGGAACAGCGTCGCCGCCGAGATGGTGGTGGAGTCGGAAATGCTCATGCCGACGGTGTTCACCAGGTATTTCTGCATGTAGGTGGTGTAGGTGTAGAACGCCAGCGTACCGCCCATGGTCAGGCCGACCACGGTCAGCAGTTCCTTGGGGTGGCGCATCAAGGTGCGCATGGCGCTTTCCTTGGCTTTTTCCTTTTTGGTGAACGACTCGGTTTCTTCCATGCCGCGACGCAGGTACAGCGCGACCACCGCACACAGGGCGCCAATGGCAAACGGGATACGCCAGCCCCAGGCATACAGTTGCTCGGTGGTCAGCACTTGTTGCAGCACGATCAGTACCGCCAGGGCGATGAGCTGGCCGGAGATCAGGGTCACGTACTGGAAGCTGGAGTAGAAACCGCGACGTTCCTTGGTCGCCATCTCGCTGAGGTAAGTGGCGGAGGTGCCGTATTCGCCGCCGACCGACAGGCCCTGCAGCAAACGGGCAAATACCAGCAGGATGGGCGCACCGATACCGATGATTTCATAGCCAGGGCTCAGGGCAATCAGCAGCGAGCCGAAGCACATCAGGTAGACCGAGGCCATCAAGGCCTTTTTACGTCCGACTTTGTCGGCATACAGGCCCATCAGCCAGCCACCGATCGGGCGCATCAGGAAGCCCACGGCGAAGATCGCGGCGGTGTTGAGCAGTTGGGCGGTGGTGTCGCCTTTCGGGAAGAAGGCTTTGGCGAAGTACAGCGAGAAAGCGGCGTAGACGTACCAGTCGTACCACTCGACCATGTTGCCGACCGATCCGCTGAAAATCGATTTGATCCGGCTGGACGTGGTGCGCTCTTTCGCCGGCGCAGCCGCCGACCCCAGAGGCAGGGAGTTGGAGTTATCCATTGAAGGATCCTTCATCTAGTTGTTTTTATGGAGCGTGCTTGAGCACTGCCTGGCTGGGGCTATAGCAGGAGCTGTGCCAGGTGGGTGAAGGCCCGGAATAGAAGGGTTACAAGATTTTATTGAGCGGAAAGTTGCTGATGATTTTCAGGTGATGAGCGGAAATCCGCTTATGGCTGCTGTCCTCATCGGGGGCAAGCCCCCTCCCACACTTGAGCGTGTTCACAAATCAAAATGTGGGAGGGGGCTTGCCCCCGATAGCAGCCTGCCAGTCAACACAACGATGGGCCTAGAGAAACATCTCCCGCACCAACCCATGCCGCTGCATTTTTTCATTCAAGGTTCTGCGCGGCAGTTGCAACTCCGCCAGCACCGCCTTGATATCGCCTTTATGCCGGGTCAACGCGGCCTTCAAGCAATGAGCCTCGAACGCCTCCTGCTGCGCCGCCAGGGATTGCCCGGCCTCGACGCCTTCCGGTTCCGGGTCGCCAAGCCCCAGCACCTGGCGCTCGGCGACGTTAGCCAGCTCACGCACATTGCCCGGCCAGTCGTGACTGAGCAGGCGTCCCAGTTGCGCGCCACTCAGCGGTTCGACGGTGCGGCCCAGGCGATCGGCGGCACTGTGGGTGAAGTGGTCGAACAGCAACGGGATATCCTCGCGGCGCTCACGCAAAGGCGGCAGGCGCAATTGCGCGACGTTCAAGCGATAGGCCAAGTCTTCGCGAAAGCGCCCGGCGCGGGCCTCTTCCAGCAGGTCCGGCTTGGTGGCGGCGATGATGCGCAGGTCCACGTGAATACTGTGGTTGGAGCCCAGCCGCTCCAGCTTCTGCTCCTGCAGCACGCGCAGCAGTTTCACCTGTTGGGCCAGCGGCATGCTTTCGATTTCATCGAGGAACAGCGTGCCACCGTGGGCGTACTCCAGCTTGCCGATGCGCTTGCCCTGTGCGCCGGTGAACGCGCCGCTTTCGTGACCGAACAGTTCGGCCTCGAACAATTGCTCGGGAATCGCGGCGCAATTGAGTGCCACAAACGGCTTTTTCGCGCGCGGGCCAAAATCATGCAGGCAGCGGGCGACCAGCTCCTTGCCGCTGCCGGTCTCGCCACGGATCAGCACGTTAACCGGCAGGCTCGCCAGGTCCAGCACCTGGCGGCGCAAGGTTTGCAAACCCCGGGACACGCCCAGCAGCGTCGATTCCAACTGCGCCCGATGATCGGCCTGTTGATGCAGGCGTCGGTTTTCGAGAATCAAGCCACGCTTGTCCAAGGCACGGCGCAGGCTGTTGAGCAAGGCATCGGGGCTGAAGGGTTTTTCCAGGAAGTCGTAGGCACCGTCGCGCATGGCCTCAACGGCCATCGGCACATCGCCGTGGCCGGTGAGCAGGATGACCGGCAAATCCGCGTCGCGGCGCTGCACCTCGGCCAACAGTTCCAGGCCGCTGAGGCCGGGCATGCGCACGTCGCTCAGGATCACCCCGGGGAAGTCCTTGGGCAGTCGCGCCAGGCATTCGTCGGCGCGGCTGAACAATTGCACCTCAAACCCCGACAGGCTCAACCATTGCTCGACGGCTGTGCGAATACTGGCTTCGTCATCGACCACAATCACCGCGTTCAGCATGGTTCGGGCGTCTCCAGCGCGATAGGCAAGGTCAGGGTGAATACCGCGCCATCGCCCCGGTTGCCGACGCTCAGGCGTCCGCCCAGTTCGTGCACGATAGCGTAGGACACCGCCAACCCCAAGCCGAGCCCGTCCCCCACGGGCTTGGTGGTGAAGAAAGGGTCGAACACACTGTTCAGGTGGTCGTCGGCAATCCCGCCGCCGGAGTCGCTGACGGTCAGCTGCCACAGCTGTTGATCGGCATGCAGGCGGATTTCCAGGCGTTTGCGCGGCTTGTCGGCCATGGCGTCCAAGGCGTTGCGCAGCAGGTTGATCAGCACCTGCTCCAGGCGAATCGCATCGCCGCGGACCCAGGCGGGGCGGGTCAGGTCCAGCACTACGCCGATGGCTTCATCGCGCAGGCGTGCATCCAGAAGATGCAGGGACTGGTCCACCACCGTGGCCAAGTCCAGGCGTTCACGCAGGCCACTCGGGCTTTTGCGCGCGAAGGTCTTGAGGTGACCGGTGAGCGCGGCCATGCGCGTGAGCATGTCGTCCAGCGGGGTGAGCGCCTTGTAGGCGTCGTCGACGCGGCCGTGATCGAGCAGTAGGCGCAACGTGGCCAACTGCATGCGCTGTGCCGTCAGTGGCTGATTGATTTCGTGGGCGAGGGCGGCGGACATCTGCCCCAGCGCTGCCAACTTGGCCGATTGCACCAGGCCATCTTGGGCGGTACGCAGCGCCTGGGTGCGTTCTTCCACCAGTTGTTCAAGCTCCTCGCGACTGCGCTGGCGCAAACGGGCCAGGCGCCAGCGTTGGGTCAGGAACAGCACCAGGAACACCAGCGCCAGCCAGGAACCGGCGGCGGCCAGCCCGGCGTTGCGTTGATCCTCAAAGGCGAACTGGGGCTTGCGCAGCAGGTGCAGGGTCCAGCCTTCGGCTTTCAGCGGCAAGGACTCCCAGATGTAGTTGGCGCTGCCCTCCGGGCCGTTGACGCGCATCAAATGGCTGTTTTCGCCAAAGCGCTGCAGTGACTGGGCATCCAGCGGCAGCAGTTGTTTTTTGTCGTATTGGCGGGTGGCCTTGAGTTCGGCAAGGTCGCTGGCCGACAGTGGCCGCAGGTTGCGATAACGCCAGCCGGGTTGATTGGCGATAAACACGATGCCACGCGCATCACTGACCAGCAGTAAGTCATTGCCTTGGGCCCACTCGCGCTCAAGCTCGGGGAACTCCAGCTTGACCACCATGGCGCCGAGGAACTGCTCGTGTTCATCCAGCACCGCGCTGGAGAGGAAGTAACCGGGGATCCCGGTGGTTACGCCCACCGCATAAAAGCGCCCGGTGCCCTGGCTCAACGTCTGGCTGAAGTACGGTCGGAACGCGTAGTTATGCCCCACGTAACTGCTCGGCAGGTTCCAGTTGCTGGCGGCCACGGCCAGGCCGGTGCGGTCCATCAACTCCAGCGTGGAAGACTGCGCAGCCCCGTTGATGCGTTCGAGCTTGCGGTTGAGCAGGTCCTGGGTGGAGGGATCCAGCGGGCCCTTCAAGGCGTTGATCATCTCCGAGTCCAGCGCCAGCACGGCGGGCAGGGCGCGGTAGCGTTCGATCAGGGTGTGCAGCGAGTTGGCATACAACGCAAGCTGCTGATTGGCGCGGGCGGCATCGTCCACCAGGGCTTGGCGTTCGGCATGGCGCGTGGCCAAGGCGGCAGCCAGCACGGCACCGGCGATGATCAGCAGGGAGTAGAACGTCAGGCGCAGGGGGCGAGGGATCACGATCATACGGTGATGGGCAGGCGCAGAAAGGGGAGTGCACCATAGCATGCACGACGTTAACGTTGTGGCGAGCGGGGTTGTGTAGTGAGCGGGCTTGCCCCGCGCTGGGTGGCGAAGCCGCCCTAAAACCTGACACCGCGTTCTGTTTGGCAAAATGATGGGGCGGCTTCGCCACGCAGCGCGGGGCAAGCCCGCTCACTACAGAGAAACCAGCAGGCAATAAAAAGGCGACTAGGCCCAAGGCCGCAGTCGCCTATCCTTGCAGGGGAAATGCTTACTGCACTTCTACCGCCAGGCTGTCACTGATCTTTTTCTGCCAGATGGCAGGACCGGTGATGTGGACGGATTCGCCCTTGCTGTCCACCGCCACGGTGACCGGCATGTCTTTCACATCGAACTCGTAGATCGCTTCCATGCCCAGTTCGGCGAAGGCGACAACGCGCGACTTCTTGATGGCTTGCGCCACCAGGTAAGCGGCACCACCGACGGCCATCAGGTACACGGCCTTGTGGTCCTTGATCGCTTCGATGGCGGTCGGACCGCGCTCGGATTTGCCGATCATGCCCAACAGGCCGGTCTGCTCGAGGATCTGACGGGTGAACTTGTCCATCCGCGTCGCGGTGGTCGGGCCCGCGGGGCCAACCACTTCTTCGCGCACCGGATCAACCGGGCCGACGTAGTAGATGAAGCGGCCCTTGAGGTCCACCGGCAGGCTTTCGCCCTTGTTCAGCATCTCGACCATGCGCTTGTGCGCGGCGTCGCGACCGGTGAGCATCTTGCCGTTGAGCAACACGGTTTCGCCCGGCTTCCAGCTCTGCACTTCTTCCGGGGTGAGGGTGTCGAGGTTGACGCGGCGGGCCGAAGGGCCGGCTTCCCAGACGATTTCCGGGTAGGCGTCCAGCGGTGGCGCTTCCAGCGACGCCGGGCCCGAGCCGTCGAGCACAAAGTGCGCGTGACGGGTGGCGGCGCAGTTGGGGATCATGCACACCGGCAGGGAGGCGGCGTGGGTCGGGTAGTCCATGATCTTCACGTCGAGCACGGTGGTCAGGCCACCCAGGCCCTGGGCGCCGATACCCAGTTGGTTGACCTTCTCGAACAGCTCCAGGCGCATCTCTTCGATACGGTTCTGCGGGCCGCGCTTTTTCAGCTCGTGGATGTCGATGGACTCCATCAACACTTCCTTGGCCATCACCGCGGCTTTCTCGGCGGTGCCGCCGATGCCTATGCCGAGCATGCCCGGTGGGCACCAGCCGGCGCCCATGGTCGGAACGGTCTTGAGCACCCAGTCAACGATCGAGTCGGACGGGTTGAGCATGGCCATTTTCGACTTGTTTTCGGAACCGCCGCCCTTGGCCGCCACGTCCACTTCCACGGTGTTACCCGGGACGATGGAGTAGTGGATGACCGCTGGGGTGTTGTCCTTGGTGTTCTTCCTGCTACCGGCCGGGTCGGCCAGGATGGAGGCACGCAGGACGTTTTCCGGCAGGTTGTAGGCGCGACGCACGCCTTCGTTGATCATGTCGTCCAGGCCCATGGTGGCGCCATCCCAACGCACGTCCATGCCCACGCGCACGAACACGGTAACGATACCGGTGTCCTGGCAGATCGGGCGATGACCGGTGGCGCACATGCGCGAGTTGATCAGGATCTGGGCGATGGAATCACGCGCCGCTGGCGATTCTTCGCGCAGGTAGGCTTCGTGCATGGCCTGGATGAAATCAACGGGGTGGTAGTAGGAAATGAATTGCAGGGCGTCGGCAACGCTCTGAATCAGGTCGTCTTGCTTGATCACGGTCATGAGTCGCGCTCCTCTATAAGGGAACATTCAATAAAGGTGAGCCCAGTGTTGCATCGGTCGGCTGAGCTCACCTTTCCAAGGCACGCCAAAGTGGTGCAGGCGCGACGCTAAAAAGGCGCGGCAGTATAACCCGGCGCGGTGGCCGATACACCCGACTATGGTCAAACTGTCGCAGGCATGATTCCCTGTGCGCACCCTTTGTGATTGAGTCCTTATATGCCTGAACTGTACGTCGGCGAACGCCATTGGTCGGTAACGGCCGGCAGTAATCTGCTGGATGCCTTGAACCAGGCGGGTGTGGCCGTGCCTTACAGTTGCCGCGCCGGCAGTTGCCATGCGTGCCTGGTGCGGTGCCAGGGCGAGGTCGAAGATAAGCAGCCCGAGGCCTTGAGCGCGGCGCAACGCCAGGAGGGTTGGCGCTTGGCGTGCCAGTGCCAGGTCCGTGGGGATCTGCGTGTCGAAACGTTTGACCCGCTGCGTGACGGTTTGCCGGCCGAGGTGGTGGGCATCGAGTGGTTGAATTCGACGGTATTGCGCCTGCGCCTGCAACCGGAGCGCAGTCTGCGCTACCGGGCCGGGCAGCACCTGGTGCTGTGGGCGGGGTCGGTGGCGCGCCCGTATTCCCTGGCGAGCTTGCCCCAGGAGGATGCCTTTCTGGAGTTTCATATCGATTGCCGTCAGCCGGGCGAATTCAGCGATGCGGCGCGGGCGCTGTCGGTGGGGGACCGATTGCGTTTGGGCGAATTGCGCGGTGGCGCACTGCAATATGATCCTGACTGGCAATCCCGGCCGTTGTGGCTGCTGGCATCCGGTACCGGATTGGGGCCGTTGTGGGGCGTGTTGCGTGAAGCGCTGCGCCAGGATCATCAGGGGGCCATCCGTGTGATTCACCTGGCCCATGATGCGGATGGCCATTACCTGGCCGAACCCTTGGCGGCGCTGGCCGCGCAGTACCCCAACCTGACGGTGGAGCTATGGACGGCGGCCGAGTCGGCCCAGGCATTGGCGCAACTGCGGCTTGTTTCGCGGCAAACTCTGGCCTTACTCTGCGGGCACCCTGTCAGCGTGGAAGCGTTTTCCAAGCGTTTGTTCCTGGCGGGACTGCCGCGCAATCAACTGCTGGCCGATGTGTTCCTGCCCCGTGGTTGAGCGCTGAACTCTACAGTCGCGAGATTGACCATGACTGACGCCATCCAACAGCGGCGCGAACGTGGGCTGCTGACCCTGCAGCTCAATCGCCCCGACAAAAAGAACGCCCTGACCCGCGCCATGTACACACAACTGGCCGAGGCGTTGGAGCAGGCCGATGCGGACGGGGAGATTCGCTGCGTACTGATCCAGGGCAGCAGTGAGTGCTTCACTGCCGGCAACGACATTGGCGATTTTCTCGACCATCCGCCCAGCGATCTTGATACCCCGCCGTTCCACTTCATGAAGAGCCTGCTCAACTGTCGAAAACCAGTGATTGCTGCGGTGGCGGGTGTGGCGGTGGGCATCGGCACGACCCTGTTGCTGCATTGCGACCTGGTGTATGTCAGCCGCGATGCGCGGTTGCGCATGCCGTTCGTCAATTTGGGACTGTGTCCCGAATTTGGCTCGAGTTTGATCCTGCCGCGCTTGTTGGGGCATGCCAAGGCGGCTGAGTTGCTATTGCTGGGTGAGGGGTTCACCGGTGAACAGGCGGCTGCCTGGGGCATTGCCACCGAGGCGTTGGGCAGTGGTGAGGCGGCGCTGGCCAAGGCACGGGAAGTGGCCGAGCGTTTTGAAACCCTGGCGCCGGGGGCGGTGCAGGTGACCAAGCAGTTGATGAAGAGCGTGGACCGCGAACAGTTGCGGCAGGTGATCGAGGAGGAGGGGGCGTTGTTTACCCAGCGGTTGAGGTCGCCTGAGGCGATTGCGGCGTTGTCGGGGTTTATCAGCAGTCGCTGAAGGTACGTCGGTGAGGCCCTGACAGCCAGCAGGTCACTCTGGTCTGAAATGCAAAAAGCCCCGCCATTCACAGGGCGGGGCTTTTGTTTTTCAGCGTGTCACTCAGACCATTGGGTCGCCAACGTGCAGAATCTTCATGCCGTTGGTACCGCCGATGGTGTGGTAGCTGTCGCCCTTGGTCAGGATGACCCAGTCGCCTTTCTCTACAACACCACGCTTGATCAGCTCATCAATGGCAGCCTGGCTGACTTCGTGCGGCGGCAACGAGGCCGGGTCGAACGGGACGGTGTACACGCCACGGAACATGGCCGCGCGGGCCTGGGTTTCGCGGTGCGGGGAGAACGCGTAGATCGGCACCGACGAACGGATGCGCGACATGATCAATGGCGTGTAGCCACTTTCGGTCAACGCAATGATCGCCTTCACACCTGGGAAGTGGTTGGCGGTGTACATGGCCGCCAGGGCGATACTCTGGTCGCAGCTTTCGAACTCTTTGCCGATACGGTGGCTGGAGGTCTTGCTGGTCGGGTGCTTTTCAGCGCCGATGCAGATACGCGCCATGGCTTGTACGGCTTCCAGCGGATACGGGCCGGCGGCACTTTCAGCCGAGAGCATCACGGCGTCGGTGTAGTCGAGCACGGCGTTGGCCACGTCGGACACTTCGGCACGGGTCGGCATCGGGTTCTGGATCATCGACTCCATCATCTGGGTCGCCACGATCACCGCTTTGTTGTGGCGGCGTGCGTGCAGGATGATCTTCTTCTGGATACCGATCAGCTCGGCATCACCGATTTCCACGCCGAGGTCGCCACGGGCAACCATCACCGCGTCGGAAGCCTTGATCAGGCCGTCGAGGGTTTCGTCGTCGGCCACGGCTTCGGCGCGTTCGATCTTCGCGACCAGCCAGGCGGTGCCGCCGGCTTCGTCGCGCAGTTTACGGGCGTATTCCATGTCGGCTGCGTCGCGCGGGAAGGACACGGCGAGGTAGTCCACTTCCATTTCGGCGGCGAGCTTGATGTCAGCCTTGTCTTTTTCCGTCAATGCCGGGGCCGTCAGGCCGCCGCCACGGCGGTTGATGCCTTTGTGGTCGGACAGTGGGCCGCCGATGGTCACGGTGCAGATCAGCTCGGTGCCGGTGGCGGTGTCGACGCGCATGACCACGCGGCCATCGTCCAGCAGCAACTCGTCACCGACGCCGCAGTCCTTGACCAGGTCCGGGTAGTCGATACCCACGACGTGCTGGTTGCCCTCGGTCAGCGGGTGGCTGGTGGAAAAGGTGAAGGTGTCACCGATTTTCAGCTCGATCCGCTTGTTGGCGAATTTGGCGATACGGATCTTCGGGCCTTGCAGGTCACCCAGCAGGGCCACGAAGCGGCCGTGCTTGGCAGCCAGTTCACGCACCAGCTTGGCGCGAGCCTTGTGCTCGTCCGGGGTGCCGTGGGAGAAGTTCAGACGGGCAACGTCCAAACCAGCCAGAATCAGCTGTTCGAGGACTTCCGGCGAGTTGCTGGCCGGGCCAAGGGTGGCGACGATTTTGGTACGACGGACGGACATGCACAGACTCCTGAGTTCAAGCGCTGAGGAAGGCTACTATGCTCTTTCGTTGTAGTCATTGTTCGTTTGCACTACTTATCGATGATTGACTTGTTTTCGCTGCGGTGGAATACGAACATCCTTGAAGATTTTCGACGAGGGGTCGATACACTGCACAAGACAGGAGAACCCTCATGCGAATTTTGCTCATTGCTGCCCTGGCCGTCAGTGTTGTCGGCTGCACCCGTTGGTCGATGGACCACCATTTGAACAACGCCTACCGCGCCTACAAGGTCGGTGATTGTGAGCGTGTCACCCTGGAATTGTCCCAGGTCGACCGCGAAAGTCGCACCCGACGTTATGTGCAGCCAGAGGTTTCGATGTTGCGCGGGCAATGCCTGGAGCGGCAAAAGCTGTTCGTCGATGCGGTGCAGACCTACCAATTCATCATCAATCAGTACCCCTCGAGTGAGTACGCCTATCGTGCGCGTGCGCGGCTCGACACCCTGCAACAACTGGGGCATTACCCTGGCGCAAGCGTCGCTCGGCCGCGTCCAGCTTCGTTATGATGATATTCGTCATTTCATAACTGGCCCGTTGCCAGTCTTGGGCTATCCTTTAGATGTTCGTTTGTACAAGTTTCAAGCGCAAACGGATGTGGGGCCCGGACTCGGCGGCTGTTTAGCGGCAAAATATTGCCTGTTATCACACCGAGATCCAGGGAGAGCGGGCTTTTAGCCTGTTCCGAATCACTGGCACGGCCGCAGTCATGGCCATTGGATGGCGATCTCACCATGTTTACCGACCGACGGATCGAGCGGCATCAGCTACCTTATTTTCTGCAAGTGTTTAACCGCCTCACCGATAAGCCCATCGGTTTTCTAGGCAATGTCTCGGAAGACGGACTGATGTTAATCAGCCAATTGCCCATGATGGTCGACGTGGATTTCGAGCTGCGCTTGAAAATTCCCGGTGCTGACGGCACCTTCCATCCGATTGATCTCACGGCGACCTGTTTGTGGAGCCACGAAGATATCAACCCGCAGCATTATGATTCCGGGTTCAGCGTGCTCAAGGCCTCCGAGGAATATGGGCAGTTGATCAGCGTCTTATTGCACTATTTCAGTTTTGATCCCTTACAGGCGTCGGCCTGAATCACAGTGCCTGGTCGACCCGTTCCGGGGTAGTGCAGCCCCTGTTGTGGCCGTGCGCTGTTTAAAGGGGGCTTTTGTCAGAAAGCCCCGGCTTTCTTCCAGCCCAGGTAACGTGTCACCAGGGCCGGTCCCAGTTCAGACGGCAAGGTGTCCAATACGGATAACCCTTGGGCGCCGAGGCGGTCGTGCAGCTCATCGCGGGTATTGAGGTAGTCGATGGTGCCGCTGTAGGCCAAGGCTTCGGACAAGGTTTGCACGGGAGCCTGGCGCAATTGATCGAGCACTTCCTCGCGTAAACTGGCCACCATCACCCTATGCTGTCGGCTGATGCGCTTGACGGCCGTCAGCAGCGCCTCATCGTCCTCATCCCGCAGGTTAGTCACCACGACCACCAATGCACGGCGCTTTTGCCGAGCCAGCAGTTGGCTGGCCGCAGCCTGATAATCGGCAGTCCGTCGAGTGGTGTCCAGGTCGTATACCGCGTTGAGCAACAGGTTCAACTGGCTACTGCCCTTCACTGGCGCGAGGTAGCGCGGCTGGTCACTGGCAAAGGTGCACAGCCCTACCGCATCACCCTCACGCAAGGCGACATAGCTGAGCAACAGGCAGGCATTGAGGGCATGGTCAAAATGCGACAGCTCGTCATCCTGGCTGCGCATGCGTCGGCCGCAATCAAGCATGAACACGATCTGTTGGTCGCGTTCATCCTGGTATTCACGGGCGATTGGGGTGCGCTGCCGCGCGGTGGCCTTCCAGTCGATTTGCCGCAGGCTGTCGCCGTCGCGAAACTCGCGCAACTGATGAAACTCCAGCCCCAACCCTCGGCGTTGACGTTGACGCACACCCAGTTGGCTCAGCCAGTTGTCCACGCCCAGCAGCTGTGCGCCGTAGAGTCGGGCGAAATCCGGGTAGACGCGGGTGGCATCGCTCACCTCGATAAAGCGCCGCGCTGACCACAGCCCCATTGGGCTGGGCAGCAGAATTTCACAGCGGCTGAAACTGAAGTGTCCCCGCCGCAGTGGGCGCAGACGATAACCCAGCTCACTGCGTTCACCGGGGCGCAGGTTTATGGACTGGGGCATGTTTTCCACGGTCAACCCGTCGGGGACATGATCGAATACCTGCACTGTCAGCGGCTGTGGGAAGTCATGCTCCAAGGCCAGGCGTACCTCGCCCCAGCGTCCAAGTGCCAGGCTTGCGGGCATCTGTCGGTGTACGCGGGGAGACGGGCGGCGACGCAGGCGCATCGCATCCAGCATGGCCAGCAGCAACAGCGCCAGGAGCAACCCCCACGTCACGGAGTGCAAGGTGTCGGGCACTTTGAACTGCAATGCTGCTGCAGTGCCCAGCAGGATGCCCAGGCCCAGCAATACGCCGAGCCAGTTCAACAGCAGACGGGTCGGTTTCATGGGCGAGTCATTGCCGGGGAGCCGGGATCTGATCAAGCAGTTGCTTGAGCACCTGGTCGACCTCCAGCCCATCTATATCCAGCTCGGGCGCGATACGCACCCGATGGCGCAATACTGCCAGGGCACATCCCTTGATATCGTCCGGGGTGACGAATTCACCACCGCGCAACAACGCGCGGGCGCGGGCGCCGCGTACCAGGTCGATCGAGGCACGAGGCCCGGCGCCGATCGCCAGCCCCGGCCAGCTACGGGTGGCCCGTGCCAGGCGTACGGCATAATCGAGCACGTGTTCGTCCAGGGCCAGGTCACTGGCAATCTGCTGCAACTGCAGCACGTCCTCGGCCTGCAACACCGTGCGCAATGGGTGTACGTCCAGCATGTCGGCCCGCGACGAGCGCGTGACTTCGCGCACCATGTCCAATTCCTGCTGTGCGTCGGGGTAATCCATGCGCACCTTGAGCATGAAACGATCCAGTTCCGCTTCCGGCAGGGGGTAGGTGCCTTCCTGTTCGATGGGGTTCTGGGTCGCCAGTACCATGAACGGTTGGCCGATGGGCAGCGGCTCGCCTTCGAGGGTGACCTGCCGCTCCTGCATGGCCTCGAGCAAGGCTGCCTGGGTCTTCGCCGGCGCGCGGTTGATTTCGTCGGCCAGCAACAAGTGGGTGAACACCGGTCCCTTGCGTAGCTTGAACTGTTCGGTGTGAAGGTCGTACACGGCGTGGCCGGTGACATCGCTGGGCATCAGGTCCGGGGTGAACTGGATACGCGCGAAATCGCCATCAAAGCAACGCGCCAGGGCTCGTACCAACAAGGTTTTGCCCAGCCCTGGCACACCTTCCAGCAGCACATGGCCGCCGGCGATCAGTGCGGTCAAGACATCGTCGATCACCGCGTCCTGGCCAATCACCGCCTTGCGTAGCTCAGTGCGCAGGGCCTGGGCTTGTCCGCTGGCGCGTTGCAAGGTTTCGCGGGTCAAGGCGGTGGCGCTTGGAAATTCGCTCATAGGGCATTCCTGAGGGTTTGCAGGCATGCCACCTGCCGGCTGAAATCGGCGCTGGAGAGCCGTTTTGCCGGGAGTGGGCCAAGGGCCTGGCTGATCACGTGAGAAGGTTGACGCGTCAGGTGTTCAAGCACCCGCCACTGTTCTGCGTTGTCGAGGTGTTCAAAACCTGGGTGGCGGCGCCGTGCGGTGCGCAAGATATCGCGCTGTAGGGCATGCAGCAGCGTGCCATGGCCGCTACGGCGCAACAGGAAGTCGGCGCTGGCTTTCAGGTGTTCCTGCAATTGGCGACGGGCGTTGGAGGCGGGTGGCCGGATCGGGCCATGACGCATACCGGCCCGCCAAAGTGCCAAGGCGACCAAGGCAATGAGTGCCACCAGGGCTTGGGGGAAATACCGTAGCAATAAGGTGAACAGGTCGTCGAAGTCACTGTTGAACAGCAAGGTCACGGCGGTGCCCTGGTTCAGGTACCACAGCAGCCAGGCATTATCGTGCTTGCCTATGTCCGGGGTTTTCCACAGGTCGCTGTCGGTGATTACCGTGACGCTGCCTTCCCCGAGCTGGAGTTGCATCAGGTGAGTCGACTTTGCGCTATTGGCGGAAAATTGCGCCAGATGCTTGGGGTCGGTGAGGTTGAAGTCCGTGTCGAAACTGAAATACGCCGGTGCGGTTTCATTGTCGACATAGAGCTTGGTCAGGTCCGGGGCTTTCTTTTTAGGCGGCTTTTCACGGGTGGGGGCGAACTCGTCAGGCTCGTCACTCAAGGTCTGGTGGATAGGCAGACGATCGAGCAGCAGGTCGCCGCTTTTGCCGGTCTCTTCATCCCAGAGTGCCTCGGCCACCAGTAGCAGGTGGCCGCCGGATTTTGCCCATCCCAGCAGTTGCTCCACTTGGCGTGGCGACATGTTACTGCGTTCGCCGAGCAGTAATAGGCTGTTGCCCTTGGCCGGCAGGGTCGTCAGCCGTTCCAGGCTATTGGCCTGTTCAACTGTCAGGCCTTGTTGGCGCAGAAAGTGTTCGGCCGCCAGGTAGGGGTTGGCCAAGGCTTCCGGGGAAGGGCCGCGGTCCACGACTTCATCGTAGGGAATCGCCTTGCTCCAGGCGTAGTAACCACCCGCTCCAAGCAGGCACGCCAGCAATAGCCCAACCCACAGTAATGCTCGGTTCATGGCTGGATCCCTGAGCTGAACAGGGTGCGCCAGTCACTGCACAGTTTTTGCTGGACGGTGAGGGGGGGAAGGCGATGGCCATAGGCGAGATTTTGCCAGTGCCGAGTCAGCTCATCGCTGAAAGCCAGCAATTGCGGCTGCTGCAATTGGTTTACACGTGCCAGGACCTGACCTTCGGTGTCAGCGCTTTTCAGCGGCAGGCTGAAGTCATGCAGCAGTCGGCTGAGAAGGCCCCGATACAGCAGGCCGAGGGCTTCCCTGGGGTGGGTGGCCCACAGCTGTTCCGCAGCGCTGGCGACATCGTCGGGCAAGGTCTCGGCGCCCAGTTCAAGGCCGAACAGTTGCGTAGGTAGGGGGGCGACGGTTTTCGGTTTGCGAGGCCCCCGCCGAGTGACGAAGGTGCGCAACCATTCGCGATACCGCCACGCGAGCAAGATCAGGCTACCGATCAGAAGCCCCCACAACAGGACTTCCAAACCTTGGGCGATGTGTTTGAAGGTATTGCTGTTGAGGTTGTCCAGCAGCGCCTTCAGCCAGGCCGGAAGTCTGCCATCACTGTGAGCCTTGTTTTTAGTGGCGGGTTGTTCTTCGCCGAAGCGATAGCGGGTGACGGTTTCCGGGTTTTTGAAGGGCGGCTTGTCCAGTATCACCTTTACGGACTGGCTCGCACTCTGGGTGCTCAGCGGCTTGGGAGGACTGGAAGGATCGGCCAGGACGGGCGGACTGAATGGCAGCAACGTTAACCCGATCATCAGTAATAGCAACGGCACCACACTGCTCAGGCGTTGACGAAGACGTCGGAAGACCAACTCCAAGTCCCAGGCTTCCAGTGCGGTGCGGCGGTTAAGATAGAGGCTGAAACCGCAGGCGACGTAGATCGGCTCCCAAAACACCAGGATCAAGGCATAGAAGGCGTTGCCCAGGTGTTCCAACCAAAGCCCTTCCGCGCTGGTCGCCAGTGCCAGGCGTTGCCAGTCCCAATCCGTCTCGATGTTTTGGGGAATAAAGAAATAGAACAGCGCCATGCAACCAAACCACAGGCCGATTTCCAGGTGCACCCCGACGGTGGTCAGCCAACGTGCGGCGCCAGCGTTGCGTTGCTGCAGTACGCCCAGGCGTTTTTGGCGTGCTGGGCCATCCAGGCCTTCGAGTTGGCTCACAGGCATTAAAAAGCTTCGGCTCAGGCTGAGCCGTCGCCAGGTCAGGCTGGCCAGCAGCTGGCTTTTGAGCAGGCTTGGCCACTGGCGCACCGCCTGCTTGAGGCTGGGTGTTTCGCCAAACAAGGCCTTGGACAAGATGTACAGCGGCAAGCGGTCAAAGGCGGGCTTGAGCCACCAGAACAGGAATATCGCAGTAGACGGGTACTGCCACAGCAGGGCAGTGAGTAAGGCAAACACTGGCAGGGTGATCAACGCCCAACTGCTCATCAATAGCAGGCGGTGTTCCCGTGCCATTAGTACGCCAAGGTCCATGGCCTCCCAGGCAGTACGGGGGCGGATTACCACGCTGGCATCACTCAGGCGCATGGTGGGTCCTTCCGGCAACGCTCAGGTAAACGATCACCAGCAGCCACAGGACAGCACCCACCAGGTATTTGACCCAAGGGGTTATCGCAGTGGTGGATGACCAGTAGGCCTCGATGAAGGCAGCGATCAGTAGGAAGATCATGACGCCGCACAACATTTGCACGCTCTTGCGCGCCGCCAGCCGTAAGGATTCACCACGGGTCAACTGTCGCGGAGCGATCAGCGCCCAGCCCAACTGCAAACCGGCGGCACCGGCGAGGGCGATCGCGGTCAGTTCGAATGCGCCATGGCCGATGACGAATGACCAGAAGGTCTGGCCATAGCCGATTTCGGTCAGGTGCCCGGAGACTGCACCGATGACCAGACCGTTGAAAATCAGAAAGAACACGCTGCCCAGGCCGAACAATAAGCCGGCGGCAAATGTCTGGAACGCGATACCGATGTTGTGCATCACGTAGTAGCCGAACATCATCCAGTCTTCGCTCGATGCTCGCTCGGCGGCGCGGCCCAGGCGGCTGGCGTCGGGGTCATACATGCCCTGCATCTCGGCCACTTGCTGGGGGCTGACGATGCTGTAGATAAGGTCCGGAAACAGGTACACCAGCAGCGCGATACCGATCAGGCTGCCAAAGAACAGCAGGCTTGCTATCAGCACGAAACGCCACTGTTCCCGCACTAACCGAGGAAAATCGGCGAGTACGAACCCCAGTACATTGGCCGCCAATTGGCTGCGATGACGGTAAAGTTGTTGATGGCCGCGCAGGGCCAGTTGCTGCAGTGGGTCTACCAGGTAGCTGCTGTAGCCACGCTCCTGGGCCAGGGCCAGGTGCTGGCACAGGCGTCGGTACTGATGGGGGAAGTCAGCCACGTCGCCGGGCTTGGCCTTACCTTGCTCCAACTGTTTCAGGTGTTCGGCAAAGGCTTGCCATTGGGGCTGGTGGCGGCTTTCGAAAAGGCTCTGCTTCATGTTGGCCCCAACAGGCCACGGGCCACGCCGTTGAGTTGCTCTACAGCGCGAGCCGGGGATACCTGCAAAGGGGTGGCGAGAATCGAAGCCAGCTCGTGAACGCGCTCAGTGGACAGTTCAGTCTGGCGTTCCGCGAAGGCAAGGATGGCCCGTTGTTCGCTCAAGTCCAGGGCAAAGGGCAGGCGCAAGGCTGCAGCTTGAGGTATCTGGGGGCGCTCCAACGGCTGCTCTCGGTAAATCACCAGTGTGCCGGCGGCCAGGTCGCCCAGTCGCTTGAAGTGAACATGCTGCAGGCAACTGATAGCGCCGAGGAAATAGCCGAATGGCAGCATGTCGACAAATCGCAGCAGGTTACGGATCAGTGACGCGGACCAGCTAATCGGGGTGCCGTCATCTTGTACGACACGTAACCCCATGACCTGTTTGCCGGGCGAGCATCCCTGGTTAAGCACCTCGAACAGCACCATGTACCACCAACTGATCAGGAACAACAGCAGCGAGCCCAGGCCGATACCGACGTTGCCCAGCAAGGCCAGCGGTACCAACAGAATACCCATGATGACTCCGCGCAAACCCAAGTCAAAGGCGAAGGCCAGCACGCGTGGCACCAGGCCGGCCGGGCGCAGTGGCAGGTCGATGCCCTCCGGGGTCTCGATCTGGTAGCGGGTGTCCAATGGGGCTGACGGCATCGCGATCCTTGGCAGTGCAGAGTGGCTGGAAGACACGGATGCTAGCAGTGTCGGCGATGGAAGCAACCACTCAAGGTTTTGCTGGATGTTTGTACAGTGCATTTGGTGCTGGTCGCGGGGGTTGCTCAACGCCTAGACTTTGACGATCTTCAGTACAGGAAAAGCCCGTGACCTCCATTTTCTGGTACGACTATGAAACCACCGGTATCAACCCGCGCAGCGACCGCCCACTTCAGGTAGCCGGCATTCGTACGGACCTCGAACTCAACGAGATCGGCGCGCCGGTCAATCTTTATTGCCAGCCCAGCGACGATATCCTGCCCCATCCTGTCGCCTGTGCGATTACCGGTATCACCCCCGCGATACTCGCGGAAAAAGGCCTGGCCGAGGCCGACTTCATGACGCGGGTGCACGCTGAACTGGCCGCCCCGGGGACCTGCGGCGCGGGTTACAACACCTTGCGGTTTGACGATGAAATGACGCGCTACAGCCTGTATCGCAATTTCTTTGATCCTTACGCACGGGAATGGCAGGGCGGTAACAGTCGCTGGGATTTGATCGATGTCGTCCGCACGGCCTACGCCCTGCGCCCCGAGGGGATTGAATGGCCACAGCAGGATGGGCGCGTCACGCTCAAGTTGGAACGCCTGACCGAAGCCAACGGTATCGACCATGGTCAGGCGCACGATGCGTTGTCCGACGTGCGCGCCACGATTGCCCTGGCTCGACGGATTCGTGAGAAACAACCCAAGCTGTATGAATGGTTATTTCAGCTGCGCAGCAAGCAACGGGTGATGGACCAGGTGCGCTTGCTGCAACCGATGGTGCACATCTCCGGGCGTTTTTCCGCCGAGCGTCACTACCTGGGGGTTGTGCTGCCGCTGGCATGGCACCCGCGCAATCGCAATGCCTTGATCGTCTGCGACCTTGGGCTCGACCCGCAAGGGTTGCTGGACCTTGATGCCGACACGCTGCGCCAACGTCTTTATACCCGCCGTGAAGCGCTGGCGGAGGGCGAACTGCCGGTACCGCTCAAACTGGTGCATATCAATCGCTGCCCGGTGGTTGCTCCCTTGAATGTGCTACGGGCAGAAGATCGTGAACGCCTGCACTTGGACATGAATATTTATCAGGAGCGAGCGCTGCGGCTAACTGACGCACAGGAAGTTTGGCGCGATAAGTTAGCGGCCATTTACGCCGAAGAGGATTTCGCAGCGAGTGCCGACCCGGAACAACAGCTTTACGACGGTTTTATCGGGGACCGGGATCGGCGTTTATGTGAGCAAGTCCGCACGGCCGAGCCCGCGCAATTAGCACGCCAGCAGTGGCCATTTGATGATCACCGTTTGCCTGAATTATTATTTCGCTACCGTGCACGTAACTTCCCCGATACCTTGAACAGCGAGGAGCAACAACGCTGGAAACTTTTTTGTCAGCAACGTTTGTCCAGTCCGGAATGGGGCGCACCGAATACCCTTGACGCATTTAATCAGGCTCGGCAGGAGTTTGCCGTTAGTGCGACGTCGTTTCAGCATGGGGTGCTGGAGCAATGGCAGGAATATGCGGACACTCTAGCCGCGAGGATGAATCTGTAATCGCGGCTCACAGAATAGACAGGCAATAAAAAACGCCAGCAGGCTGGCGTTTTTTTAATGTGTCGCGTATCAGGCGCGAGCCTGGCGAGGCTTAGCCCAGCAGGGTAGCCCAACCCTCAACCACGTCACCGCCCCACTTGGCTTTCCACTCTTTCAGCGTTTTGTGGTTGCCACCTTTGGTTTCAATCACTTCGCCGTTGTGTGGGTTCTTGTATTGTTTGACCTTGCGAGCACGCTTGGTGCCGGTAGTTTTCACAGCGCCGCGCGGTGCTTTAACTTTCGACTCTGGATCCAGCAGCGCGATGATGTCACGCAGGGATTTGGAGTATTCACCCATCAGGGTGCGCAGTTTGCCTTCGAATTCCAGCTCGGTTTGCAGTTTGTCGTCTTGGGACAGGTTCTTCAAACGGGCTTGCAGCTCTTTGATAGCTTCTTCGGTGGCACGGTATTCGTTGATCAGAGACATGTGGACTACCTTATGTAGAGCGCTGATTGACAGGGATAGTGGCTCAATAATAGTCAGGCGGTATGCCCAAGTAAACATTTAAGGTCGCATTTCTGTGAATTACTTTAAATGTTTGTAGCAATGCTATGCATTCGAGTTAATTACAAGGGCGTAGACCTAAAGACAATTCTCCTGAAATGCGCGGAACAACCGTAGGGTGGCAAAATAGATTCATATAAAGGTGGTAAAACCTTAGCGTCTTAAGGGTCAAGGCGTGGGCCGGTGATCAGAATAAGCGTTAACGGATACTGCAGTTTTCCTGCGCAATCGCTAGAATGGCGGCCTTTGCGAAGTTCTGGAGTTTCCCCCTAATGCGCACTTTTCGGCTGGTGATTGCTTGCCCGGACCGGGTCGGCATCGTTGCCAAAGTCAGTAACTTTCTGGCGTCCCACAACGGTTGGATCACCGAGGCGAGTCATCACTCGGACAATCTCAGTGGTTGGTTCTTCATGCGTCATGAGATCCGTGCCGATACGCTGCCCTTCGGCCTTGAGGCCTTCCGCGAGGCATTTGCGCCGATCGCCGAAGAGTTTTCGATGACCTGGCACATCACCGACACCGAGCAGAAAAAACGCGTGGTGTTGATGGCCAGTCGCGAATCCCACTGCCTGGCTGACTTGCTGCACCGCTGGCACAGTGATGAACTGGACTGCGAGATCGCTTGCGTGATTTCCAACCACGACGACCTGCGCAGCATGGTTGAGTGGCATGGCATCCCGTATTACCACGTGCCGGTCAACCCGCAGGACAAGGAGCCGGCCTTCGCCGAAGTCTCCCGCTTGGTCAAGCAGCACGAAGCCGATGTCGTGGTGCTTGCGCGCTACATGCAAATCCTGCCGCCGGAGCTGTGCCGCGAATACGCCGGCAAGGTGATCAACATTCACCACAGCTTCCTGCCGTCGTTCGTGGGCGCCAAGCCTTACCATCAGGCTTCCCTGCGTGGCGTGAAGCTGATCGGCGCGACGTGCCACTACGTCACCGAGGAGCTGGACGCCGGCCCGATCATCGAGCAGGACGTGGTGCGTGTCAGCCACAGTGACAGCATTGAAGACATGGTGCGTTTCGGCCGTGACGTCGAGAAGATGGTGCTGGCCCGTGGCCTGCGTTACCACTTGGAAGACCGCGTGCTGGTGCACGGCAACAAGACGGTGGTGTTCTGACCGACCTGTTGTGATTGAAGAATGAAGGGCCTGGGCGTTAAATCGTCCCAGGCCCTTTTTCTTTGCGTGCCGTTGAGGAGTGAGCAATGAGTGATCCGCTGGACAAAGCCACATCAAAAGCCCCGGCGACGGTGGGCGAGGGGTGTTTGAGTCGATTTGATCCGGATGACCTGGACAGTGAGGACGGCACCGATTTTCCCGGTGCCGCCCAATTGTGGGAGCGGGAGCAGCGTAAACCCGAGCCCGAGGGCGAGTAACTGCCCGCCAGGATCAGATTCGGAAGCTACCGACCAATTGCTTCAATCGCGCGGCCTGTTGCTCGAGGTCGGCACAGGCGCGTAGCGTGGACTGCAGGTTTTCCACGCCTTCCTGATTAAGGGTGTTGATCTCGGTGATGTCCATGTTGATCGACTCCACCACCGAGGTTTGCTCTTCAGTGGCGGTGGCGACTGACTGGTTCATGCCATCGATCTCGCCGATGCGCTGGGTCACACTGTTCAGGCGTTCACCGGCCAGGTTGGCGATGTCCACACTGTCGAGGCTGTGACGCTGGCTTTCACTCATGGTGCTGACCGACTCCCGGGCACCGACTTGCAATTCCTCGATCATCTTTTGCACTTGTTGCGCTGATTCCTGAGTGCGATGCGCCAAGTTGCGCACTTCGTCCGCGACCACCGCAAACCCACGTCCGGCTTCGCCTGCGCGAGCCGCTTCAATGGCTGCGTTCAGCGCCAGCAGGTTGGTTTGTTGGGAAATACTGGTGATCACCTCAAGAATCTGTCCGATGTTCACGGTTTTGCTATTGAGCGCTTCGATGTTGCTGCTGGAAGCACTGATCATTGCTGACAGCTGGTTCATCGCCTGGATATTGCGCTCGACCACGTGCTGGCCGTCTTCAGCCAGATGCCGTGCATCGCTGGCTTGATGGGAGGCTTGCGCGGCATTGCGCGCGATTTCCTGGGCCGCAGCCCCCAATTCGTTGATGGCAGCGGCGACGCTGCTGGTGCGGTTGGCCTGCTCGTCGGAGTTGACCATCGACGAGTTGGAGGCACTGACCACGCGCAGTGCCACCTCATTGACCTGTTCAGTGGCCGAGGATACTTCGCGGATCGACGTATGAATCCGCTCCACGAAGCGGTTGAAGGCGTTACCCAGCGTGCCGAATTCATCGTGATTCTGGATCGTCAGGCGTCGGGTCAGGTCGCCTTCGCCGTCGGCGATGTCCTGCATGGCGCGGGTCATCACATGCAGTGGTTGCAACAGGATGCGGATCAGCATGCCGAGCAGGGCGATGATGATCACCACGGCAATGAGCGTGGCGATGACCGCCGAAGTGCGGAATTCGCTGAGCATGGCGAAGGATTTGTCTTTATCCACCGCAATACCGAGGTACCAGTTCACGGAAGGCAGGCCCTTGATCGGTATAAAGGTCACGATAGTGTCCTTGCCGTTGGCCTCGACTTCGCTGAAGTCCGGGCTGATCTTCGGGGTGTTTTTTGGATACACGTCGGCCAGGGTCTTCATCACCAGGTTTTTGTCCGGGTGTACCAATACTTTGCCATCGGCACTGACCAGGAACGCATAGCCCATGCCGCCGAAATTCAGCGCGCCAATGTTATCCACCAGGGTTTGCAGGCTCAGGTCGCCACCGACCACGCCGATGCTCTGGGTACCTTGGGTGCTGGGAGTGGCAACGGAAATGATCAGTTTGCCGGTGGCGGCATCGATATAAGGTTCTGTCAGGGTTGAGCCGTTGCTGCTCTGGGCGCCCTTGTACCAGGGGCGGACGCGCGGGTCGAAGCCGTCTGGCATTTTGGTATCAGGGCGGATGGTAAAGGCGCCTTTGCTGTCGCCGACGTAGGTCGCCATGAAGGCAGAGGTCAGCGCTTTCTGTTCCAGCAGGCCGGCAACCACGGAAGGCTCGGGGTTGATGGCGATGTTTTGCGCGGCGTTTTCCACCAGAGCAATGCGCCCTGTCAGCCAGGTTTGAATGTTGCTGGCGGTGACATCACCCATTTCATGCAGGTAGTTGTTGAGGTCGTCGCGAATGGCGTTGCGTTGCAGGTAGTCGTTATAGAGGGTAAACAGCGCGAATGCGGCGATGACGATAAGGGAGGCTGCAAGCAGGATTTTATGGCTGAAGCGCAGATTTTTATTCATGGCTTGTAGGGTCCGCTAAGGTCTTAATATCCGAAGCGCGTCCTTATGGGATGCGCAAAATGGCAGCGTCAAAAAAGGTGTGATACTTCTTGTGATAGTTCTGTGGGTCCCTGTAGGAACTACCTGACCTTTTTTTGGACTTTGTGGGTCTCACATAAGCCTGTATCGACCTGGCGACACTAAAGATTAACCATGGGTGACGAAATGCCTGACTCCACGCAACTCCTTATCGGTGCAGACCTTTCCGGCCAGCCCATCGCCCAGGCCATGCGCCTGGCCAACCGTCACGGGTTGATCGCCGGCGCCACCGGCACGGGCAAGACCGTCACGTTGCAACGCCTGGCAGAGGCCTTCAGTGATGCGGGCGTGGCGGTGTTTGCCGCGGACATCAAGGGTGACCTGTGCGGCCTGGGTGCTGCGGCGAACCCTCAAGGCAAGGTTGCCGAACGTATCGCCGGCATGCCGTTCCTCAATTACACCGCCAAGGCTTATCCGGTCACGCTGTGGGATATTCACGGGCAATCCGGTCATCCACTGCGCACCACCATCAGCGAAATGGGCCCGTTGTTGCTCGGCAGCCTGCTGGAACTCACCGACAGCCAGCAGTCGGCCCTTTATGCCGCGTTCAAGGTGGCGGATCGCGAAGGCCTGTTGCTGCTGGACCTCAAGGACCTCAAGGCACTGCTCAACCACCTGCGCTATCACCCGGAGTTGTTGGGGGAAGACGCGGCACTGATGACCACCGGTTCCAGCCAGGCACTGTTGCGCCGCCTGGCGGTGCTGGAACAGCAGGGCGCCGAAGCGTTGTTCGGCGAACCGGCCTTGCAGTTGGAAGATATCTTGCAGCCCACCGGTGACGGGCGCGGGCGCATTCATCTGTTGGACGCCAGCCGCCTGGTGCACGAGGCACCCAAGGTGTACGCGACGTTCCTGCTGTGGTTGTTGGCGGAGTTGTTCGAGCAACTGCCCGAGCGCGGTGACGCCGACAAACCGCTGCTGGCGCTGTTTTTCGATGAGGCGCATTTGCTGTTCGCCGACACGCCCAAGGCGTTGCAGGATCGTCTCGAACAGGTAGTGCGGCTGATTCGTTCCAAAGGCGTGGGTGTGTATTTTGTCACCCAATCGCCCGGCGACCTGCCGGACAGCGTACTGGCCCAACTCGGCCTGCGTATCCAGCATGGCCTGCGGGCGTTCACCACCAAAGAGCAAAAATCCCTGCGCGCCGTGGCTGAGGGTTTTCGACCAAACCCGGCATTTGATGCGTTGTCGGTATTGACCGAATTGGGCACGGGTGAGGCCTTGGTGGGCACTTTGCAGGAAAAGGGCACGCCGGAAGTCGTGCAGCGGGTATTGGTCGCACCGCCGCAATCGCGGATCGGGCCGCTCAGCGACGCCGAACGCGCCGCGTTGGTGGCCCGTTCACCGTTGCAAGGGCGTTATGACAAGCCGATCGATCGTGAATCTGCCTATGAAGTGCTGATGTCACGCAAGGAACTGGGGCCGACCGAGGACGCCAAGTCGGCCAGCGACGAGCCGAGTTTCACCGACAAGGCGGGAGCGTTTCTGGGCACCACGGCCGGCAAGGCCCTGAAGTCAGCGATGCAACAAGCCGCCAACCAGATGGGGCGGCAACTGGTGCGGGGTTTGTTGGGGTCGCTGTTGGGCGGTAGCAAGCGCAAATAGCGCGTCAGGGCTTGGGCTTGGCGTGGGCGGCGAGCCTTTCAAGCGCCGCGCGCAAGCCTGGGTTGCTGATGCCCTCGGCCGTTGCCTGAATGGTTTCGGCCGCATTCGTCGATAGATCGTGAGTATGCTCGGCCACCGCCGGCAGCGTAGTGGGCGGTTGTACTTTGAACTGGACCCGGGTCAGGCCGGCAAATTCATCAAACGCCATCAATTGACGTTGCAGGCGTTTTTGCTGATAGCGCAAACGCGTTGCCCAGTGGCCATCTGTGACAATTAGCAGCAGGTTGCCTTCGCGCCAGGACGCTACGCGGCAATGTTCGCGCGCAGCCGGTTGCAGCTGGCTTTCGAGTAGGCGTTGCAGATGGCCCAAGCGTTGCGCATGGCCAAAGATGGCTTTCAACGGCTTGGCATCGCGAAGCAACACGGCAGGAGCGCGGGCTGTCAGGGGGCGAAATGCCATTATTGGACACCTAAAGTAACAGAGCGGCCATCTTAGCAGAAAGCACCTCTACGCCCCCAGGCCATGCCTTTCTGGGGTTTTGTTCGTGAAATCAATTGGTAACTTCTGCCCTCCATGGGTTGAAGTTCCAGCAAAAGCCCTTATTTTAAACAAGCCCTCTCACCGCCTCATGCCAGCATCAGGGAATAACGCCACTTTCCTCACCCACGATTCCGGGTAGAATGCGCGTTCGCATGCGGCCGTGAGGGCTGCTCGGGCCACTGACGGTGCGCCCTCCATCCCTATGTGTGGAAGAACCTGCCGATATGTTTGCGCCTTTGTTAAAGAAACTTTTTGGAAGCAAGAATGAGCGCGAAGTCAAACGCATGCTCAAGACGGTGCAGCTGGTCAATGCCTTCGAAGAGCAGATGGTTGCCCTTTCGGACGAGCAATTGCGCGCCAAGACCGAAGAGTTCAAGGCCCGCATAGCTAAAGGTGAGACCCTCGACAAGCTGCTTCCCGAAGCCTTTGCGGTCGCCCGTGAAGCCGGTAAGCGTGTCATGGGCATGCGCCACTTCGACGTCCAGTTGATCGGCGGCATGACCTTGCATGAAGGCATGATTGCCGAAATGCGTACCGGTGAAGGCAAGACCCTGGTAGCAACCTTGGGTGTTTACCTCAACGCACTGTCCGGCAAGGGCGTGCACGTTGTGACGGTGAACGACTACCTGGCTCGCCGGGATGCCAACTGGATGCGCCCGCTGTATGAATTCCTCGGCCTGACCGTCGGCGTGGTAACGCCGTTCCAGCCGCCGGAAGAGAAGCGCGCGGCCTACGCTGCCGACATCACCTACGGTACCAACAACGAATTCGGTTTCGACTACCTGCGCGACAACATGGCGTTCAGCATGGAAGAAAAATTCCAGCGCGAACTCAACTTTGCCGTGATCGACGAAGTCGACTCCATCCTCATCGACGAAGCCCGTACCCCGCTGATCATCTCCGGCCAGGCCGAAGACAGCTCGCGCCTGTACACCGAGATCAACAAGTTGATCCCGCGTCTTGAGCAGCACATCGAGGAAGTGGAAGGCGTGGTGACCAAAGAAGGTCACTTCACCATCGACGAGAAGACCCGCCAGGTCGAACTCAACGAAGCCGGTCACCAGTTCGTCGAAGACATGCTGACCCAGATCGGCCTGCTGGCTGAAGGCGAAAGCCTGTACTCGGCCCACAACCTGGGCCTGCTGACCCACGTGTATGCCGGCCTGCGTGCGCACAAGCTGTTCCATCGCAACGTCGAGTACATCGTGCAGGACGGGCAGGTGGTGCTGGTTGACGAACACACCGGCCGTACCATGCCGGGTCGTCGCTTGTCCGAAGGCCTGCACCAGGCCATCGAAGCCAAGGAAGTGCTCAACATCCAGGCTGAAAGCCAGACGTTGGCCTCCACCACCTTCCAGAACTACTTCCGTCTGTACAACAAACTGTCCGGCATGACCGGTACGGCCGACACCGAAGCGTTCGAATTCCACCAGATCTACGGTCTGTCGGTCGTGGTTATCCCACCGAACAAACCGCTGGCGCGTAAAGACTTCAACGACCTGGTGTTCCTGACCGCCGAAGAGAAATACGCGGCGATCATCAACGACATCAAGGACGGCATGGCCCAGGGGCGTCCGATCCTGGTAGGTACCGCCACTATCGAAACGTCCGAGCACGTGTCCAACCTGCTCAATAAGGAAGGCATCGAGCACAAGGTCCTCAACGCCAAGTTCCACGAAAAAGAAGCCGAAATCATCGCCCAGGCCGGTCGCCCAGGCGCACTGACCATCGCGACCAACATGGCCGGTCGTGGTACCGACATCCTGCTGGGCGGCAACTGGGAAGTGGAAGTGGCCTCCCTGGACAACCCGACGCCTGAGCAGATCGCCCAGATCAAGGCTGATTGGCAGAAACGCCACCAGGCCGTGCTGGAATCCGGTGGCCTGCAGGTGATCGCTTCCGAGCGTCACGAATCGCGCCGTATCGACAACCAGCTGCGGGGTCGTGCCGGTCGTCAGGGTGACGCCGGTTCCAGCCGCTTCTACCTGTCGCTGGAAGACAGCCTGATGCGCATTTTCGCCTCGGACCGCGTGAAGAACTTCATGAAGGCCCTGGGGATGCAGTCCGGTGAAGCGATCGAGCACCGCATGGTGACCAACGCCATCGAGAAGGCGCAGCGCAAGGTTGAAGGCCGCAACTTCGACATCCGTAAGCAACTGCTCGAGTTCGATGACGTCAACAACGAACAGCGTAAAGTGATCTATCACATGCGTAACACGTTGCTGGCCGCCGACAACATTGGCGAAACCATCGCCGATTTCCGTCAGGACGTGCTCAACGCCACCGTCAGCGCACACATTCCGCCACAGTCCCTGCCTGAGCAGTGGGATGTTGCCGGCCTGGAAGCCGCGTTGAAGAACGACTTCGGTGTCGAGTTGCCGGTTCAGCAGTGGCTGGACGAGGACGATCACCTCTACGAAGAGACCCTGCGCGAGAAGCTCATGACCGAGCTGCTGGCGGCGTACAACGAGAAAGAAGAGCAGGCGAGTGCCGAAGCACTGCGCACCTTCGAGAAGCAAATCGTACTGCGCGTGCTGGACGACCTGTGGAAAGACCACCTGTCGACCATGGATCACCTGCGTCACGGCATCCACCTGCGTGGCTACGCCCAGAAGAACCCGAAGCAAGAGTACAAGCGCGAGTCGTTCACGCTGTTCTCCGAACTGCTGGATTCGATCAAGCGCGATTCGATTCGCGTGCTGTCCCACGTTCAGGTGCGTCGCGAAGACCCGATCGAGGAAGAAGCCCGCCTGCGCCAGGAAGCCGAGGCACTGGCTGCGCGCATGCAGTTCCAGCACGATGAAGCACCTGGTCTGGACGCCCCTGAAGTATTGGGCGAAGAGATCGATGTGGCCTTGGCTCAAACCCCGGTTCGCAACGATCAGAAGCTGGGCCGTAACGAGCTGTGCTATTGCGGTTCGGGCAAGAAGTTCAAGCACTGCCACGGCCAGATCGAATAAGATTTCCGCCTGACGCTGTAACACCCCGCGCCGCGACCGGCCTCTGCCGTCGCGGCGTTTTGCCATTAATTTCACCGTCGCTCACGACGGCACAGACATCACCTATTTTTAAGGAGCGCATTCATGGCTGTTGGTCTTGGTCCTTTGCCCACGTTGCACCCGGTTGCCGGTTTTGAACTCGGTATCGCTTCGGCCGGCATCAAACGCCCGGGGCGCAAGGATGTGGTGGTGATGCGCTGTGCCGAAGGCTCGACCGTCGCCGGTGTGTTCACCCTCAACGCGTTCTGCGCCGCGCCGGTGATCCTGGCCAAGCAACGCGTGGCCGGCACGATCCGTTACCTGCTGACCAACACCGGCAATGCCAACGCCGGCACCGGCGAGCCGGGCCTGGTGGCCGCCGCGCGCACCTGCGCCAAGCTGGCCCAGTTGACCGGCGTCGACGCCAGCCAAGTGCTGCCGTACTCCACCGGTGTGATCGGTGAGCCGCTGCCGGTGGAAAAAATCGAAGGCGCACTGCAAGCCGCGCTGGACGACCTGTCTGTGGATAACTGGGCCGCCGCCGCCACCGGCATCATGACGACCGACACCCTGCCAAAAGGCGCTAGCCGCCAGTTCGTGCACGATGGCGTGACCGTCACAGTCACCGGCATCAGCAAGGGCGCGGGCATGATCCGCCCGAACATGGCCACCATGCTCGGTTACATCGCCACCGACGCCAAAGTCTCCCGCGATGTGCTGCACAGCCTGATCCTGGACGGCGCCAACAAGTCGTTCAACCGCATCACCATCGATGGCGACACCTCGACCAACGACTGCTGCATGCTGATCGCCACCGGCCAGGCCAACCTGCCGGAAATTACATCCTCCAGCGGCCCGCTGTTCGCGGCGTTGAAGCAGGCCGTGTTCGAAGTGTGCATGGACGTGGCCCAGGCCATCGTGCGTGACGGCGAGGGCGCGACCAAATTTGTGACGGTTGAAGTCAACGGTGGCGGCAACCATCAGGAATGCCTGGACGTGGGTTACACCGTGGCTCACTCGCCGCTGATCAAGACTGCGCTGTTCGCCTCTGACCCGAACTGGGGCCGTATCCTGGCAGCCGTCGGCCGTGCCGGCGTGCCGGACTTGGACGTGAGCAAGATCGACGTGTTCCTCGGTGATGTGTGCATCGCCAGCCGTGGCGCCCGTGCTGAGACCTACACCGAAGCTCAGGGCTCGGCGGTGATGCAGCAGGAAGAAATCACCATCCGCATCGAGCTGGGTCGCGGCGAGTGCAGCGAAACCATCTGGACCACCGACCTGTCCCACGAGTACGTGAAGATCAACGCGGAATACCGTACCTGACAGCCAAGAGGAAAATCGCGGTGAAACGAGTGCATGTAGCAGCAGCGGTGATCCGCGGTGTCGACGGCAGGATTCTGCTGGCGCGCCGCGCCGATACCCAGCACCAGGGCGGTCTCTGGGAGTTTCCCGGTGGCAAGGTGGAGGCCGATGAATCGGTCGCCAGCGCACTGTCCCGCGAACTGCAGGAAGAGCTGGGTATCCAGGTCACCACGGCACGGCCGCTGATCAAGGTGCAGCATGACTACCCGGACAAGCAGGTGTTGCTGGATGTCTGGGAGGTTTCGGCGTTTACCGGCGAACCGCAGGGTGTCGAAGGACAACCGCTGGAGTGGGTCGCTCCTCGAGACCTGATCAACTATGAGTTTCCGGCGGCCAATGCACCGATCGTTGCGGCGGCGCGCTTGCCTGCCGAGTACCTGATCACGCCAGACGAGCTGGAAACCCCCGCGTTGTTGCGTGGCATCCAGAAAGCCATCGCGGGTGGCATCAAGCTGGTGCAGCTGCGCGCGCCCAACGGCTACGACCCCAAATACCGCGACCTCGCGGTCGACGCGGTGGGCCTGTGCGCGGGCAAGGCCCAACTGATGCTCAAGGGACCGTTTGAATGGTTGGGGGACTTTCCTGCAGCCGGCTGGCACATGACGGCGGCGCAGCTGCGTAAATACGCGAGTAAGGGCCGCCCACTGCCGAAGGATCGCTGGCTGGCGGCTTCGTGCCACAACGCTGAAGAGCTGGCGTTGGCGCAAATGATGGACGTGGATTTTGTCACGCTGTCGCCGGTGCAGCCGACTCAGACCCATCCTGACGCGCAGCCGTTGGGGTGGGCGCAGGCGGCGGAGTTGATCCGTGGGTTCAGCAAGCCGGTGTTTCTGTTGGGCGGGGTAGGACCTGCCGAGCGGGAACAGGCTTGGGAAGCTGGCGCTCAAGGTGTGGCGGGCATTCGCGCGTTCTGGCCGCAAACTTAACGCGGACATGTAGTGAGCGGGCTTGCCCCGCGCTGGGCTGCGAAGCAGCCCCAAAACCAGACGGCGTGTTGTGTCTGAGCCTACGCGGCGGCCTTGTTGGGGCTGCTTTGCAGCCCAGCGCGGGGCAAGCCCGCTCACTACAGGTTTGGCGTTTTTATTGGGTTAGTGGGGCTTCGCTGCTGCCTGCCACAACACTTCGGCTACACCCTGGCGCTTGGCGATTACCCTGGCAGCCACAAAGAGTAAATCCGACAACCGATTGATATACGCCAACCCCACGCCTTCCAGCGGCTCCAGCGCATTCAACTGCTGACACCGACGCTCCGCACTGCGCGCCAGGCTACGGCACACGTGGGCCTGGGCGATCAGCGCCGAGCCACCCGGCAGGATGAAGTTCTCCAGCGGCCCCACTTCTTCATTCCAGCGATCAATCGCCGCTTCCAGCCGATCCACTTCCGCCGCATTCAAGGCTTTGTACTCTGGCATCGCCAGCTCGCCGCCCAGATCGAACAATCGATGCTGGCAAGGCGTCAGTACCTCGATCACGTCCTGCAAGCCCGGATGCTGTCCGCCGAGTGCTTCGAGATAGGCCAGCAGCAAACCGAGCTGACTGTTCAGCGTATCCACTTCGCCAATGGCTTCCACGCGTGGGTGGTCCTTGGGCACGCGGCGGCCGTCGCCCAGGCCGGTTTCGCCCTTGTCGCCGGTGCGCGTGTAGATTTTCGACAGGCGAAAGCCCATGGTCATTGCTCCAGTTGGGTAAGTTCGTAAGGCGGCAGTTGGCTGCCGGCCAGGGGCAGGCGCAAGGTAAAGCAAGTGCCTTGGCCGAGGGTGGAGTGCACTTCCATCTGGCCCTTGTGGTTATTGGTGATGATGAAATACGACACCGACAGCCCAAGCCCGGTGCCCTGGCCGATTTCCTTGGTGGTGAAGAAGGGCTCAAATGTACGTTTGCGCACGTTCTCGCTCATGCCGATGCCATTGTCTTCCACCTGGATCTCCGCCCACGGTGGGTTGAGGCGGGTGCGCAGGATAATGCGCCCCGGCTCGCTGTCGTCTTCGCGCAGGTGGATGGCCTGGGCGGCGTTTTTAAGCAGGTTGAGCAGCACCTGTTCCAGTTCGTTGGCGGTGCCGGGTACCGGGCCCAGCTGCGGGTCGAATTGACGGATGATCGCCTGGCCCTTGAAGTCAAAGCCGATGGCCAGGTCGAAGTCGTTGCCGGCGATTTCCACCGCCTGGTCGATCAGCGCCGGTAAGTCGCACGGTGCCATCTGCCGGTTGCTGCGGCGGCTGAAGCTGAGCATATGGGTGACGATCTTCGCCGCCCGTGCCCCGGCCTGCTGGATACCATCGAGCAGTTGCGGCACTTCACGACTTTGCAGGTAGCGGTTGACGGTTTCCAGCTCGATGCCCGCCTGTTCGGCGTGTTCCAGGTTCTTGGGCAGGTCGGGAGACAACCGGCGGCGGATGTTCTGCACGTTATGCAGGATTGCCCCCAGCGGGTTGTTGATCTCATGGGCCATGCCAGCGGCCAAGCCACCCACGGAGAGCATCTTCTCCGACTGCACCATCATTTCTTCCAGGGACAGCCGTTGAGTGATGTCATCGATACGGATCACCACGCCCCGCCCGGCACCGCCCATCAGTGGGTAGAACGTCAGGGCGTAATGCTTGGGTTCATCGTCCTTGAACCACGTGACACGTTCGATGCGCTCCACGGTGTGTTGCTCGACCGCCGCCCTGATCTGCGGCAGATACGGCTTGAGTGGCAGGAAGGCGAGGTAGATCGGCTGGTTCAGGGCTTCATCCAGTCGCGTGCCGGAAAGCGCGCTGGCCTCCTGGTTCCACTGCGTGACGTAGAGCTGTTCATCCAGGGCGATCAGTGCCGAGGGCATCGAGTCGATGATGCTGTTCAGGTAATTCTGGAAGCCGGTGAGTTTTTTCTCGATCTTGCTGCGGACCTGGACTTCCAGTTCCAGCTTGCGGTTGGTGTGGCGTGTCTCTTCGGCCAAGCCTTGGGCCTGATCGTAGGCGGCCTGGGAGTCGTCACGTGCACGCTTGAGCTGCTGCTCGCGGGCTTCGATGCGCGACAGCATGGTGTTGAAGGCTTCTGCCAGGCTGCCGATTTCATCGTGGTTGCCACGACCGGCGCGCAGGGCGTAGTTCTCTTCACGGGTGACTTGGCGCGACAGCTCTTCCAGTTCATGGATCGGCCGGGTGATCAGGCGTTTGATCTGGCGGGCGATGATCAGCCACAGCAACACGCTGAAAATCAGGATGCCCAGGCTGGCGGTCAGCGTGCCGGTGTAGAACGCCACCGGCAGCTCGCTGCTGGCCACCAGCAGCAGATGACCGGACGGCTGGCCCGCGCGGGGCAAGGTGATGACCTGGTTGCTGCGAAACTCGGTCACGCGCCACGCTTCGATATGCCGGTAGTTGTCGGGCAGGTGCAGGCGGTCACCGTGTTGCATCTGCGCCAGGCGGTTGCCTTCGCCGTCGTACAGGGCGGCGGCGCGCAAGGGTGAATAGCTGGTCAGCTCATTGAGCAGGGCGTCAGCCTTGGCGGGTGATTCGAGGGCCTCGGCGGCGAGCGCGGGGTTGGACACCAGGCGACCAATGGCCTGCAAGGCCTGGGGGGCCATGCTTTCCTGGGAGATCCAGTAGGCGGCGCTGATAAAGGTCAAGTTGGCCACCAGCAATACAGTGGTCAACAGCACCAGCAGGGCGGCCAGCAATTTCTGCCCGACGGGTAGGTTTTCAAGACGCTGGCGCAGCGGCATCAGGGTTTTCCCAGGTGATAGACAGGCGGGCAGGGTAGCGCGTGGCTCAGTCGCGGGGCAATCCGCGTGCGAGCAGCTGCTCGACCAAGCGTACTTGCAGCTGGTTTAAATGCGGCAGGTTCAGCTGATGACGGGCGGCCGCCTGGCAAGCATAGCCCAATAGGTAGCTGATTTCGGTGCGGCGGCCGGCGGCCACGTCCTGGTACATGGAAGAGTAATTGGCCGCCGTGGCCAGGATCACCCGTTCCACTTCGTGCTGCAGATCCAGCGCGGCGGCAGGCTGGCCACAGCATTCCAGCAGTTCACCGAGTTCAGCGCACAGGGTGGCGACTTCGCAGTGATGGGCTTGCAGCTCGCCATTACGGCACTGATACAGCACGGTCAGTGGGTTGATGGCGCAGTTGAGCGCCAGCTTGCGCCACAACCGCGTGAGGATATCGGCGCTCCAATCGTGGGGAATGCCAGCCGCCTGCAAGTCATCCAGCCAGAGTGGCGGGGTAGGGTGGCTCGCGTCCCCCAGCCAGGTGTAGCCATGGCCGGCAAACACCACGCGCCAGTCGCCGTCGCGAAACGCGCCTTCGGTGCTGGAGGCAAAGATGCAACGGGCCTGGGGCATTTGTGCAGCGACCGCGTCCTGGCTGCCTAGGCCGTTCTGCAGCAGGATCAGTTCCGCGTCGGGCGCCAGTCGTCGTTGCAACTGTGCGACGGCGCTTTGGGCGTCGTAGGCCTTGCACGCCACCAGCAGGCGATGAATCGGCTCCGGGCTGTCAGGCGTTTCTGCGATCACCGGGTAGGTCTGTGCTACACCGTGCTCTACCAAGGTCAGACCCTGGGTGGTCTGGTAGTTGGCCAGGCGCGCCTCATCACGCAGGATCAACCTGACAGGGACGCCCGCGCGCGCCAGGCGCGTGGCCCAGAGTGTGCCCAGGCTGCCGGCGCCGAGAATATGCCAGGTGGTCGACATCAGTTTGTGCTCCGTGGGGTCGCTCACAGTGAATGGGGCGAAAGAACCGCTATAATGCCCCGGCATTTTAGCTCGGGCGCGCTCCATCTCTACTGAGCCCGCCCCTTATATTGGAGAAATGACATGCCTTCGTTCGACGTGGTATCCGAACTGGACAAACACGAAGTCACCAACGCCGTCGAGAACGCCGTCAAGGAACTGGACCGTCGCTATGACTTGAAAGGCAAGGGCAGCTTCGAATTCAAGGAAAAGGAACTGACCGTCAACCTGACCGCTGAAGCCGATTTCCAGCTGGAAGCGATGATCGAGATCCTCAAGCTGTCGCTGGTCAAGCGCAAGATCGACGCGCAGTGCCTTGAAATCAAGGACGCCTACGCCTCCGGCAAGCTGATGAAGCAGGAAGCCGTGCTCAAGGAAGGTATCGACAAGGAGCTGGCGAAGAAGATCGTTGCCCACGTCAAGGATGCCAAGCTCAAAGTCCAGGCTGCCATCCAGGGTGAGCAGGTGCGTATCACGGGCAAGAAACGTGACGACCTGCAAGAGGCCATTGCGGCATTGCGCGCCAAGACGTTCGACATGCCGCTGCAGTTCAATAACTTCCGCGACTGATGGCACTTTGGGGAACCTGGGGTCGTTTTCGACGTCCCACGCCCCAGCACCTGCTCCCACGATTGAGCCCTACGGGGCTCAATTGCATTTATGGCCACTCAATACACCGAACATCCGGTAAACAGGAGAATGTAGATGGATTTGAACGCTGAAATGGATCACCTGATCAAGACCTCAGAATCGTGGCTCCCGATGATCATGGAATACGGCAGCCGGTTTTTGCTGGCCATGGTCACCCTGGTCATCGGTTGGTGGCTGATCAACGTGTTGACCCACCGGGTAGGGCGCTTGCTTGCACTGCGTAATGCCGACATGGCGCTGCAACATTTCATTACCAGGCTTGCGAACATTGCGCTCAAGATCATGCTGGTGGTCAACGTGGCTTCGATGATCGGTGTGGCAACCACCTCTTTCATTGCGGCGATCGGTGCCGCCACCCTCGCCATCGGCATGGCATTGCAAGGCAGCCTGGCGAACTTCGCCGGTGGCGTGCTGATTCTGTTGTTCCGCCCGTTCCGCCTTGGTGACTGGATCGAAGCCCAGGGCACTTCGGGTACCGTCGATAGCATCCAGATCTTCCACACCGTGCTGCGTACCGGCGACAACAAGACCGTGATCGTACCGAACGGCATCCTGTCCAACGGCATCATCACCAACACCAACCGCCAGCCGACTCGCAAGGTGGTGTTCGACGTGGGTGTGGACTACGAGGCCGACCTGCAGAAAGCCCGTGAGGTGTTGCTGGAACTGTCGAAAGACCCGCGTGTGTTGGCAGACCCGGCCGCTGTGGCGGTGGTGTCGACCTTGGGCGACAGTTCGATCACCGTATCCCTGCGTTGCTGGACCAAGACGTCGGATTATTGGGACGTGGTGTTTATGCTGAACGAACTTGCACGTGATCGTTTAAAAGAGGCGGGGATTGATATTCCATTTCCGCAGCGGGTTATTCGTGTGATGCAGGAAACAGTCGCCAAGTAATGGGAAGTCATAGTCTTGAACTTGGCCGTTAGGTCAGGTTCAAGGTGCACAGGTTAATCTCGTTAGTTAGCTTGCTAGTTATTTTTCCGCTGAAACAATACAGCCATAAAAAAGCCGCTCCCTTGTTAAACAAAGGAGCGGCTTTTTATTTAAGGCCGAGGCCTCAAGTCATCGTTGTAATCAAACCGTCAATTACAAGATGTTCAGCGGGTATTGCGCGATCAGACGCAGTTCGTCGAGAGAACCCGAGTAAACCTGATCAGACGAGCGATAGGTCGCTTGACGTACGCGCAAGCTCAGGTCTTTGGCTGGGCCGCTCTGGATCACGTATTTGGCTTCGATATCGCGTTCCCACTCTTTACCGTTGTTAGTGGTAGAGGTGTTGGCGCCGGTACCTTTCACATAACGAGTCATGAAGCTCAGGCCCGGAATGCCAAAGGTTGCCATGTTCAGGTCATAGCGAGCCTGGTAGGACTTCTCGTCTTCAGCGTTGAAGTCGGAACGAGCGATGGAGTTGGCCAGGAAAATCGTGCCGCCGCCGTCTACGCCATAACCGTATTGGCCGTCGCCGCTGACTTTCTGCGCCGCCAGGGTGAAGGTGTGAGCGCCAATGGTGTACGCACCTTGCAAGCTGAACGCACGGTTGTCGAGTTTGGTCGTGCTGTCTTTGTCAGCACGTACCAGGCCGGCGCCGTCGCTCTTGGTGTCGTAGATGTTGAAGTCGACAGCCACGGATTGGTCATCGCTAAGTGCGTGGGTCCAGTTCACGTTGGCGTAGAGCTTCTTCCAGTAGTCTTCCACTTTGGAGTAGTAGAGGCTGGTGGTGATCTCTGGCGTCCAGCTGTAAACGCCGCCCACGAAGTTGGCGTCACGCAGGCCACGTTTCGAGCCTGGTTCGGAGCTGCCGATACTGTCGCGGTAGGTTTGATCCTGGGCAACGATCGAGGTGAAGTGACCCGCTTCCAGTTTCAGGTCTTTGATTTCGTTGCTGGTGATGGAAACGCCTTGCGGCAGTTCCGGCAGCAAGCGGCTGTCATCGGAGGCGAACACTGGAGCGGTAGTGTATTGATCACCGACCTTGAGGACCGTATTGGAAATACGGAACTTCACGGCAGCGCCTGCTTTGGAATAGTCGTCCTGCGAACGGCCGTCGGAACCCTCTGGGAACAGACCGGTACCGGCGCGGCCCTTGCCGCTGTCGAGTTTAACGCCCAGCAGGCCGATGACATCGACACCGACACCGATGGTGCCTTGGGTGTAGCCCGAGCTGAAGAGACCGTGGAAGCCCAGACCGGTTTCTTCGATACGGCTTTGCTCCGCACCTTGGTTACGGCGGTCACGGCTGAAGTACAAGGCACGCGTCAGAATGCTGGCGGTACTGTCTTCGATAAAGCCCTTGGAATCGTCCTGGGCGGACGCCATTGCGAACTGCGAGGTGCCTGCTGAAACAGCCAGGGCGATCATGCTCCACTTCATCACGCGCATCGTGATTTGCTCCTTTGGTTTTAGGAAGAGTACTGCCGTCCCACCTGTATTTTTGTCTGGGCGGCTCTTTCTTTTTGTGTCGGCGCAAAGTTATATCACGCTGACAATATTGGCGATACTTGCCCAACTTTCCTTTCAGCTTCTTTACGAGCTTGTCGTAGATTGCTATATCCATGTCGCAAATTCACAGCCTCACTGTAACGAGACTGACAACTTCAATACTGTTTCTAAACCGTTAAAAGAGCGTAAAAAACGTGACTTTAAAAGTTTGAAATCGTCCTTGGCGCGCATTGAACCGCTGTTGTTTTCATCGCGAAACACCTGATTCCCTTCTGGTGCCGTTGCCGACGATAAGAGGATGAATGCAGCAAGCGTGCCCAAACCGCAAACCGAATGTCATTTTTTCGTGAAAAACGTCGTCGCTCCGTGAAAACCGCATAAGCACGGGGTTTTTACGCCGATTGGTTTGGCCCGGACGCCCATGCTCCGCATCGGTGTAGAGGTGCGCACATCCTGAATCTGGAGAAAACGTTACCCATTCACCCCAGTCGGTGGGTAGACGGCGGATCTCTTTGAGGCATAAATGGGTCATTTTGGTGCAGGCCCCCAGATATCGCTTGATTGCGGTGATGGCTCAATGCCTTGTTTCTTGAGGCGTCTGTGTCGCGGGTCTCGCCATAATCTTTTGATCAGTGTTTGGCCAATTGCAGCAGGATTGGTCATTGAGCGTAGTCGAAATATTCGCCTGTCTCTAAATGGTGCACTTTTTTTCATTGCGCCATGTTCATGCGCGCAGGCGCTGGCGTGAAGCGTGGGCGATTCGCAGGTATGCTGGGGGCCTTGAACCTGACCTGCCGAACGGAGTGCCTGCGGTGTTCGCTTTAGATCAACGCCTTCAACAAGACACGCTGGTCATGGGGGATTTCCCCCTGTGCCGCCTGCTGCTGTCCAATGACTCGAACTACCCTTGGTTCATTCTGGTGCCGCGTATCAACGCTATCAGCGAAGTGTTTCAGCTGGATGTCGCCGATCAGCAGCGGTTGTGGCAAGAGACGACGGCCCTGGCCCAGTCGCTGAATGGCGGTTTCTGCGCCGACAAAATGAACATCGGCGCCCTGGGCAATGTGGTCAGCCAGCTGCACGTGCATGTGATCGTGCGCAAGCGTGACGATGCCGCCTGGCCGGCGCCGGTATGGGGCAAACATCCGGCGCAGCCTTACACCGATGCGCAAGTGGCAGCCATCCGCGGCCGTCTGCGCGAGTTGTTGCCCGCCGACTTCATCTTTACCCAGGGTTGAATCATGGATCTGCAAGACCGCGTCACCGACCTGGAAAGCCGCCTGGCCTTCCAGGACGACACCATCGAGACCCTCAATGACATCCTCGTCACCCAGCAGCGTGCTGTCGAGCGCCTGCAATTGCAGATGACCGCGCTACTTAAACGCCAGGAAGAAATGGGCGGCCAATTCGAAACCTCCGAAGAAGAAGCGCCGCCGCCTCATTATTAACAGGCGCGCATAAAAAACCGCGACCCAGCCAAGCTGGATCGCGGTTTTTTTTGCTGCGAGCGCGGGTATCAGCGACGCGGCAGTGCAGCGATCACGTCTTCGGCCTGCAGGCCTTTGTCGCGATTCATGACGGAGAATTCCACGCGCTGGCCTTCCACCAGGACGCGATGACCTTCGCCGCGAATGGCCCGGAAGTGGACGAAAATGTCGTCGCCCGAATCACGGGAAATAAAGCCGAAGCCTTTGGAGGTGTTGAACCACTTGACGGTACCGGTATCCCGATTGGTCATGTCGTAGGTTTGCGACGAGGCCGCAGGGGAGGAACGGTAGAAGCTGATGGCCAGGTGAAGAACGATGGCGACCACAGCAATCACCAGGCTGAGCAGGATGGCCGGGTGGCCGCCGACTTCAGGCATAGGTGCCAGGAGGGTGAGGGTTTGTACGACCACGGTCAGTACCAGCAGCGCGCTGACCAGGTTTTGCAGTTGATGACGTGTGCCTTTGTTCCAGTAAGGGATCACCGGTGCCAGCGTCAGGTTAAGAAGGCCGAACAAGGCCAGGTACAGAGCGTCGTGTTGTTCCAGGTAGGGAGGGCTTCCCTGTTGCAAGCTCGGTATAAAGGACAGCAGCAACGCTGCAACGCCCGTTAGCAGGTGGACGATTTTCAACATTTTGATTAACTCACTTTAAGACGGATCACGAGGAAGAGCTGACTGGCACGGTTCGCTTCTGAACAATGGGAGGCGTTGGGCACGTGCGCGGGGTATCAGCCTATGCCGCTGCCGCAGAAAGTAACGGCGACGACACGCCGCCTATTTAACAGCAAAGGCTGTGCCTACTCAAATCAAGCATTTCGGGGTGTTGCAAGGATGACGGCATTTCTGTGTCAAACGCTTGTCCTAGACACGTGCAGGCTTTTCAAACGGGTTGCAGGGATATTTCCTACTTGGGCCAGAGGCCCGGCCGCACCGTTTGAACGGCTACGCCGGGGCGAATTGCCGCGCCGGGCTGCGCATCACCGGCACTCTTGCTAGAGTGGTCCTGCACCTGATCAATGAATGCTTGTCAATTGAAGGGGATAAACATGGCAATCGATATCGGTATCAGTGAAGAAGATCGTAAATCCATCGTCGACGGGCTTTCACGGCTGCTTTCCGATACCTATGTACTGTATCTGAAGACCCACAACTTCCATTGGAACGTCACGGGCCCCATGTTCCGTACGCTGCACTTGATGTTCGAGGAGCAGTACAACGAGCTGGCGCTGGCAGTGGACTCCATTGCCGAGCGTATCCGTGCCCTGGGTTTCCCGGCACCGGGTGCCTATTCCATCTATGCCCGCCTGTCTTCCATCAAGGAAGAAGAAGGCGTGCCCAGCGCAGAAGAGATGATCAAGCAGTTGGTGGCAGGCCAGGAAGCGGTCACTCGCACCGCACGTGGCATCTTCCCGCTGCTCGACAAGGTCAGCGATGAACCGACGGCCGACCTGCTGACCCAGCGTATGCAGGTTCACGAGAAAACCGCGTGGATGCTGCGCTCCCTGCTCGAAAATCAGTAAACACCTGCCCTGAGTGGCGCCTTCCTGGCGCCGCTCGCTTGTTTCCGCGCGTTTCCTGGCGTTGTCCTACGTCTATCAACTCCCCGTCTTCTGGCTGCCTGCCTCTGCCTGCGGTTTTATAAGGCCATCGCCCAATGGGACAACCCATGGGCTGCTGTTTGGCAATGGAGTGTCAGGTGTATGTCACGCGGAGTGGGTAATGGAGTGATGGAAACCGGTGGTTTTCATAGGATAAAGATCGACCCTTTTGCGAAAGGGTTCGATATGGGGCTGGCCAAGCCATTGTCCCGGTCGGTAAGGCTCAACGGGTTTTCCACGTGCCTGCGATTGGAGCAGATCTACTGGAATATCCTCACGGAGATAGCCAGGATCAACGCCTGTTCAGTCAGTGCGTTGCTGTCCTATGTCGACCGGGAAGTGCACTTGCGTTATGGCGGTGTGAAAAACTTCAGTGGGTTGGTCAGGGTGGTCTGTGTGGTTCACGCCTTGAAAGGGGGTGTTGAACCGTCCTGTTCACCGGAATAGTGCATTGAGCACCGGCACCTGCCCTTGTAGTGAGCGGGCTTGCCCCGCGCTGGGCTGCGTAGCGGCCCCAAACCAGGCGACCCAGGCCTATCCTGGACCTCGGGTGTCCTTATTGGGGGGGGCTTCATTGGCGCGGCTTCGCCACCCAGCGCGGGGCAAGCCCGCTCACCACAAGGTCGTACGCTGAGATGGGCAAGGCTCCGGCAGAAAGCCGGCTGCGCTGCCTCGATTTACCAGATATAATCCCGCGCTTTGCTACGCATGCTGCGGAACCCGTAGGGCAGGCGTGGCGCAGTAACGATCTGATCGCCGAGACATCTCCATGCCCATGTACGACTATCAATGTGCTTCCTGTGGTCATCAGTTGGAAGCCATTCAGAAGATCAGCGCCGCGCCGCTGGTCGATTGCCCTGCCTGCCAGGCACCGGAGCTCAAGAAGATGTTGTCCATGCCGGGCTTCCGCCTGAGCGGCAGCGGCTGGTATGAGACCGACTTCAAGACCGGCGCCAAGAAGAACCTCGCCGGCGGCGACAAAGCAGACTGAGTTGAACTCTACGCGCAGGCTCCTGCATTATCCGTCCCCTGCTTTAATGTACGGTGACGAGGCAGGCCTCCACCGAATTTCGAATTACGAGAAGTGAAACCACTACCATGATGCGCAGCCATTATTGCGGCCAACTGAACGAGACCCTGGAAGGTCAGGAAATCACCCTTTGCGGATGGGTTCACCGTCGCCGCGACCACGGCGGGGTGATCTTCCTCGATATCCGTGATCGTGATGGTCTGGCCCAAGTGGTGTTCGACCCTGACCGCGCCGAGAGCTTCGCCGCCGCTGACCGCGTGCGCAGCGAGTACGTCGTGAAGATCACCGGTAAGGTTCGCCTGCGTCCGGCGGGTGCCGTGAACAAGAACATGGCGTCCGGCGGCATCGAAGTGCTGGGTTACGAGTTGGAAGTGCTGAACGAATCGGAAACCCCGCCGTTCCCACTCAACGAATACTCCGACGTGGGCGAAGAAACCCGCCTGCGCTATCGCTTCCTGGACCTGCGTCGTCCGGAAATGGCCGAGAAGCTGCGCCTGCGTTCGCGCATGACTACCAGCATCCGTCGTTTCCTCGACGAGAACGGCTTCCTGGATGTCGAAACCCCGATCCTGACCCGGGCCACCCCGGAAGGCGCGCGTGACTACCTGGTGCCTAGCCGTACCCACGCCGGTTCTTTCTTTGCTCTGCCGCAATCGCCGCAACTGTTCAAGCAATTGCTGATGGTGGCCGGCTTCGACCGTTACTACCAGATCGCCAAGTGCTTCCGCGATGAAGACCTGCGCGCCGACCGCCAGCCGGAATTCACCCAGATCGACATCGAGACCAGTTTCCTCGATGAAAAAGAGATCATGGGCCTCACCGAACAAATGATCCGCAACCTGTTCAAGGAAGTGCTGGACCTGGAGTTCGGCGACTTCCCGCACATGACCTTCGAAGAAGCCATGCGCCGCTACGGTTCCGATAAGCCAGACCTGCGTAACCCGCTGGAACTGGTGGACGTGGCCGACCAGCTCAAGGACGTCGACTTCAAGGTGTTCAGCGGCCCGGCCAACGACCCGAAATGCCGCATCGCCGCCCTGCGCGTGCCTGGCGGCGCGAGCATGCCGCGCAAGCAGATCGACGACTACACCAAGTTCGTCGGCATCTACGGTGCCAAGGGCCTGGCGTACATCAAGGTCAACGAGCGCGCCAACGGTGTTGACGGCCTGCAATCGCCGATCGTGAAAAACATTCCGCTGGACAACCTGAACGCGATCCTCGACCGCGTCGGTGCAGTCGACGGTGACATCGTGTTCTTTGGCGCCGACAAGGCCAAGATCGTCAGCGAAGCCTTGGGCGCGCTGCGGATCAAGCTGGGTCACGACCTGAACCTGCTGACCTGCGAATGGGCCCCGATGTGGGTCGTTGACTTCCCGATGTTCGAAGAGAACGACGACGGCAGCTTCAGCGCCTTGCACCACCCGTTCACCGCGCCGAAGTGCTCGCCGGCCGAGCTGGAAGCCAACCCGGCCGGCGCCCTGTCCCGCGCCTACGACATGGTGCTCAACGGCACCGAGCTGGGTGGCGGTTCGATCCGTATCCACCGCAAAGAGATGCAGCAAGCGGTCTTCCGCCTGTTGGGCATCAACGAAGCGGAACAGGAAGAGAAGTTCGGCTTCCTGCTCGACGCCCTGAAATACGGCGCGCCGCCGCACGGTGGCTTGGCGTTCGGCTTGGACCGCCTGGTGATGTTGATGACCGGCGCCCAGTCGATCCGTGAAGTGATTGCCTTCCCGAAAACCCAGAGCGCTGCGGACGTCATGACCCAGGCTCCGGGTGTGGTGGATGCCAAGGCGCTGCGCGAGCTGCACATCCGCCTGCGCGAGACGCCGAAGGCTGAGTAAGGCTGCTGCGTGAAAGCGCACTGAGGTTTACGCAGTCTAAAAAGGCGCATCTTCGGATGCGCCTTTGCGTTACAAGGGTTGTGTTTTAAAGAGAGAAGTCCTGCCTGGGGCGGGATTGATAAGGTTTCTACAGAATTTCGGAGTTGTGTTATGGCTGGCCATTCCAAGTGGGCGAACATCAAGCACCGCAAAGAGCGTCAGGATGCCAAGAAAGGCAAGATCTTCACCAAGTGGATCCGCGAACTGACCGTCGCCGCGCGCCAAGGTGGGGGTGACCCAGGCTCCAACCCGCGTCTGCGCCTGGCGCTGGACAAGGCCCTTGGCGCCAACATGAGCCGCGACATCATTGATCGCGCCGTGGCCCGTGGCGCCGGTGCCGCCGACACCGACGACATGGTCGAACTGACCTACGAAGGCTACGGCCCGGGTGGGGTAGCGGTGATGGTCGAGTGTATGACCGACAACCGTAACCGCACCGCGGCAGCCGTGCGCCATGCGTTCAGCAAGTGCGGCGGTAACCTCGGTACTGATGGCTCGGTGGCCTACTTGTTCGAGCGCAAGGGGCAGATCTCCTTCGCGCCGGGCACGGATGAGGATGCACTGATGGAAGCCGCAATGGAGGCCGATGCCGACGACGTGGTGACCAATGAAGACGGCTCCATTGATGTATTCACGTCGTTTGCCGGGTTCTATGCCGTGCGCAATGCGTTGGAAGCCGCCGGTTTCAAGGGCACCGATGCAGAAATCGTCATGCTGCCGACCACCAGTGCCGAACTGGACCTGGACGGCGCGCAGAAAGTGCTGAAGATGCTGGACATGCTTGAAGACCTGGATGATGTTCAGAATGTGTATTCCAACGCCGACATCCCAGAGTCAGTAGCCGAACAACTCGCTTAAGCATGATGAAATCCAGTGTGGAAGCGGGCTTTTGTGGCGAGGGAGCTTGCTCCCGCTGGGGTGCGACGCGCCCCCAAAAACCTGCGCCTGCTACGCAGTCGAGCGGGAGCAAGCGCCCTCGCCACAAAAGCAGCTTCCACATTGGATCTATGTGTTTCCACAAAACTGCAGGCGTTATGACTTTAATCCTAGGTATCGACCCCGGTTCGCGCATCACCGGTTTTGGCGTGGTGCAACAGACCCCGCGCGGCTGTGTCTACGTCGCCTCGGGCTGCATCCGCACGGGTGCGGGCGAACTGGCCGAGCGCCTGCAGATCGTCTATCGCGGCGTGCGTGAAGTGATCCAGACGTACGGGCCGGTCACTATGGGCATCGAAAAGGTGTTTATGGCGAAGAACGCGGACTCCGCCCTGAAGCTGGGCCAGGCCCGTGGTGCCGCCATCGTTGCCGGCGCCGAAGAGGGCATGGAAATCGCCGAATACACTGCGACCCAGGTTAAGCAGGCCGTGGTTGGCACCGGTGCCGCCAACAAAGAGCAAGTGCAGATGATGGTCATGCACATGCTCAAGCTCACCTCAAAACCGCAGATCGATGCGTCCGACGCCCTGGCCATTGCCATTTGCCATGCGCACACCCGCTCCAGCCTGCTGCCGCATGGCCTGGGGGCGGCACGCAGTCGTGGCGGGCGCCTGCGTCTCTGATAGCATCAGCGCAATCGTTATTTCCGGTCAGGCCTTGATCTGACCCCAAGCTTTAAGGATCTGAACCGTGATTGGACGTTTGCGCGGCACCCTGGCTGAGAAACAGCCGCCGCACCTGATTCTGGATGTGAACGGGCTGGGGTATGAGCTGGAAGTGCCCATGACCACCCTGTATCGCCTACCGTCGGTCGGTGAGCCGATAACGCTGCACACGCATCTAGTGGTGCGCGAAGATGCGCAACTCCTCTATGGTTTCATTGGCAAGCGCGACCGCGACTTCTTCCGCGAGCTGATCCGCCTCAATGGCGTGGGCCCGAAATTGGCGCTGGCGTTGATGTCGAGCCTGGAAGTCGATGAGCTGGTTCGTGCCGTTTCGGCCCAGGACACCTCGGCGCTGACCAAGGTGCCGGGCGTCGGCAAGAAGACCGCCGAGCGCCTGCTGGTGGAGCTCAAGGACCGTTTCAAGGCATGGGAAGTTGTACCAAGCATGTTTGCCCTGGTGCCGAATCAGCCAGATATGCCGGCGGGCCAAGTGGCCAGTGCCGAAAGCGATGCGGTCAGCGCGCTGATATCCCTGGGCTACAAGCCACAGGAAGCCAGCAAGGCCGTGTCGGCCATCAAGGACAAGAACCTGAGCAGTGAAGACATGATCCGCCGCGCCCTGAAGGGAATGATTTAAGTGATTGAAGCAGATCGTCTGATTGCGGCCACCGGCCCGCGAGACCGTGAAGAGGTCCAGGACCGGGCCATTCGCCCCCTGAGCCTGGCCGACTACATCGGCCAGCCCACCGTGCGCGAGCAGATGGAACTGTTTATCCAGGCTGCCCGGGGGCGCAGTGAGTCCCTGGACCACACGCTGATCTTCGGCCCGCCGGGTTTGGGTAAAACCACGCTGGCCAACATCATTGCCCAGGAAATGGGCGTGTCGATCAAGTCCACCTCGGGTCCGGTGTTGGAGCGTCCGGGTGACCTGGCAGCGCTGCTGACCAACCTTGAGCCGCATGACGTGCTGTTTATCGACGAGATCCACCGGCTTTCGCCGATCGTCGAAGAAGTGCTGTACCCGGCCATGGAAGACTTCCAGCTCGACATCATGATCGGCGAAGGCCCGGCGGCCCGTTCGATCAAGCTCGACCTGCCGCCATTCACCTTGGTAGGCGCGACCACCCGTGCCGGCATGCTGACCAACCCGCTGCGAGACCGTTTCGGCATTGTTCAACGTCTAGAGTTTTATAGCACCGCGGACCTGGCGACGATCGTCAGCCGTTCGGCGGGCATCCTGGGTTTACCGCTGGACCCGGAAGGCGCGTTTGAAATCGCCCGTCGGGCCCGTGGCACGCCGCGGATCGCCAACCGTTTGCTGCGTCGCGTGCGGGACTTTGCCGAAGTGCGTGCCAAGGGGCATATCACCAAGGCCGTGGCCGACCTGGCCTTGAACCTGCTGGACGTGGATGAGCATGGCTTCGATCACCAGGATCGGCGTCTACTCTTGACCATGATCGAGAAGTTCGACGGTGGCCCGGTGGGTGTCGACAGCCTGGCGGCGGCCATCAGCGAAGAGCGCCACACCATTGAAGACGTGCTGGAGCCGTACCTGATCCAGCAGGGCTACATCATGCGCACGCCAAGGGGGCGGGTGGTGACGCGGCACGCCTATCTGCACTTTGGGTTAAACATTCCGTCACGATTGGGCGAGATGCCTGTAGTAGACGAATTCCTCGATGCAGTGGACGATTAAAAGCTTCACGCCAGACGATTTATCCGAGGTTTGTGCTGTCCTAGTGGCTGGTGTCGTCTTTCAGTCAGTAGAAATATTCTTCAGGATGAAGAGTGATAATGAAAAAACAGTTGCGGGCCGGATTGGCAACCTGAGGAGTAAGCACTAGAGTATGCGCGCGCAAAACGGGGATCAGTCGTTCGCACATCGCTGTCGCGTTTATTACGAGGACACCGATGCCGGCGGCATCGTGTATTACGTCAATTACCTCAAGTTCATGGAGCGGGCTCGAACCGAGCGGCTACGGGAGCTGGGCTTTGCCCAATCCCAGCTGGCAGGGGAGGACCTGTTGTTCGTCGTGCACTCCAGCGAGGCGCGGTATCACGCGCCGGCGCGGCTGGACGACGAGCTGTTGGTCAGCGCTGAAGTAATCGAATTGAACCGTGTCAGCCTGCGTTTCAAGCAGCAGGTCAGGCGGGCAACGGATGCAACGCTGCTCTGTGAGGGGCAGTTCCTGGTGGCCTGTGTGCGCACCAATAGTTTGAAACCCCGGGCCATTCCCGAAGCTCTACGTGCGGCCTTTGCCGACGTAAGCGGCGCGGGTAAACAATCAAAGCAGGAGATTTAGCGTGGAACCTACCGTCGTCGACCATTCCTCCATGTGGAGCCTGGTCAGCAATGCCAGTGTTGTGGTTCAACTGGTCATGCTGACCCTGGTAGCCGCATCGGTTACCTCTTGGGTCATGATTTTTCAGCGCAGCAACCTGCTGCGTGCCGGTCGACGTGCCCTGGAGAGCTTTGAAGAGCGCTTCTGGTCGGGTATCGACCTGTCCAAGCTGTACCGCCAGGCCGGCAGCAACCCGGACCCTGATTCGGGCGTAGAGCAGATCTTCCGTGCCGGCTTCAAGGAATTCTCCCGTCTGCGCCAGCAGCCAGGCGTTGACCCTGAAGCGGTCATGGAAGGCGTGGCCCGCGCCATGCGCGTCGCCATTTCCCGCGAAGAAGAAAAGCTTGAGCAAAGCCTGCCGTTCCTCGCCACCGTAGGTTCCGTCAGCCCGTACATTGGTCTGTTCGGTACCGTCTGGGGGATCATGAACTCCTTCCGCGGCCTGGCTCAGGCCCAGCAAGCGACCCTGGCCACCGTGGCCCCCGGTATCGCCGAAGCCCTGATCGCTACGGCGATCGGCTTGTTTGCCGCTATCCCCGCAGTAATCGCCTACAACCGCTTCGCTGCCACCAGCGAAACGTTGATCGGCCGTTACTACACCTTCGCCGATGAGTTCCAGGCGATCCTGCACCGTAAAGTGCACACCAGCGAAGAATAAGCAGGTAATTCCCAATGGCTTTAATCGCTCGAGCTCGCAAAAAGCGCAAGCCGGTCGCCGAGATGAACGTAGTGCCTTACATCGACGTGATGCTGGTGCTGCTGGTTATCTTCATGGTGACCGCGCCGATGCTCAACCAGGGCGTGAAGGTTGATCTGCCCAAGGTTTCCAGTGAAGCCTTGCCGCAAGACAACAACACTCAAGTCCTGACCATTTCGATCAAGGCTGACAAGACCTATTACTGGAACCTTGGCAGCGAAGTCGACACGCAGAAGCAGCAAGACAAGGCCCTGACCTTGCCCGCGATGACCGATGCCGTGACCAAGATCATTCGCTCCGGCAACGAAGGCGGCAAGCACACCCAGGTGTTCATCCGTGGCGACAAATCGGTCGACTACGGCTCTGTCATGGGCGCCATGGGCGGGCTGCAGAAGGCCGGCGTGGGTAACGTTGGCTTGATTACCGAGGCGCCCTGATGCAGCAACAGCGAGAGCCGTCCGCCTCGGAAAGCTTCTTCTGGCCTAGCGTCTGGGCGATTGCCCTGCACGTCCTGGTGTTTGGCATGCTGTTCGTCAGCTTTGCCATGACCCCGGACCTGCCGCCAGCCAAGCCGATCGTGCAGGCGACCCTGTATCAGCTGAAATCGAAAAGCCAGGCCACCACCCAGACCAATCAGAAGATTGCGGGTGAGGCCCAGAAGTCGGCTGCGCGCCAGACTGAAGTCGAACAGATGGAACAGAAGAAGGTCGAGCAGGAAGCGGTGAAGGCTGCTGCGGAACAAAAGAAAGAAGAGGCGGCTCAAAAGGCCGAGGAATCGAAAAAGGCAGACGAAGCCAAGAAGGCCGACGAGGCGAAAAAGGCTGATGAAGCCAAAAAGTCCGAGAAGGCTGCCGAAGCTAAAAAAGCCGAAGAGAAACAATTGGCTGATATAGCCAAGAAGAAATCTGAAGAAGAAGCCAAGAAAGCTGCTGAAGAAGAGGCCAAGAAAAAGGCCGCTGAAGACGCCAAGAAGAAAATAGTCGAAGACGCGAAGAAGAAAGCCGCCGAAGACGCCAAGAAAAAAGCTGAAGCAGACGAGGCGAAGAAGAAAATCGCCGACGACGCGAAGAAGAAAGCTGCCGCCGACGCCACCAAGAAAAAGGCCCAGGAAGCAGCGCGTAAATCCGCCGAAGAGAAAAAGGCCCAGGCCTTGGCAGATTTGCTTTCCGACACGCCTCAGCGTCAGCAAGCCTTGGCCGATGAGCAGGGCGATGATGTCGCGGGCAGTTTCGACGACCTGATTCGGGCGCGGGCAGCAGAGGGTTGGACACGTCCACCTTCGGCGCGTAAAGGCATGACAGTAGTGCTGCAGATCGGCATGTTGCCGGACGGTACGGTGACTTCGGTCAGCGTGGCCAAGTCCAGTGGTGACGGTTCGTTCGACAGTTCGGCGGTTGCCGCGGTCAAGAACATTGGCCGGTTGACCGAGATGCAGGGAATGAAACCAAGCGACTTCGCTCCCTATCGTTCATTCAAGATGACATTCACACCTGAGGATCTAGCCTTGTGAGAAACCTTCTTCGAGGAATGCTTGTCGTTATTTGCTGTATGGCAGGGATAGCGGCGGCGGATGAAAAGAACATCCTGGTCACCAGCGGTAGCGATCGGGCCACTCCGATCGCCGTTGTACCGTTTGGCTGGCAGGGCGGCAGCGTGCTGCCGGACGACATGGCCCAGATCGTCAGCGACGACCTGCGCAACTCCGGCTACTACGCGCCGATTCCGAAAGGCAACATGATCAGCCAGCCGAACCAGGCCAGCGAAGTCGTGTTCCGTGACTGGAAAGCGGTGGGTGCGCAGTACCTGATGGTCGGCAACATCACGCCGGCCGGCGGTCGCCTGCAAATCCAATACACCTTGTTCAACGTGGCCACCGAGCAGCAGGTCTTGACCGGCAGCGTGTCGGGCACCGCCGAACAACTGCGGGACATGGCTCACTACATCTCGGACCAGTCGTTTGAGAAGCTCACCGGTATCAAGGGTGCTTTCTCGACGCGTCTGCTGTACGTGACCGCTGAACGTTTTTCCGTAGACAACACTCGTTACACATTGCAGCGCTCGGATTACGACGGTGCACGGGCTGTGACCTTGCTGCAATCGCGTGAGCCAATCCTGTCGCCGCGCTTTGCGCCGGACGGCAAGCGTATTGCCTATGTGTCTTTCGAGCAGCGTCGTCCGCGTATCTTCGTCCAGCACATTGATACTGGTCGTCGTGAGCAGATCACCAACTTTGAAGGCCTCAACGGTGCGCCAGCCTGGTCGCCGGATGGTTCGCGCCTGGCATTCGTGCTGTCCAAGGACGGCAACCCGGACATCTACGTGATGAACATGGCTTCGCGCCAGATCTCTCGCGTAACCAGCGGCCCGGGTATCAATACCGAACCGTTCTGGGGCAAGGATGGTTCGACCATCTACTTCACCTCTGACCGAGGCGGCAAGCCGCAGGTCTATAAGGCGAACGTGAATGGCGGTGGTGCGGAGCGTGTTACTTTTATCGGTAACTACAACGCCAACCCTAAGCTTTCGGCTGATGAAAAGACGTTGGTGATGATTCACCGTCAGGATGGTTTCACTAATTTCCGGGTTGCGGCCCAGGATTTGCAGCGCGGAACCGTAAAAATCCTCACAGATACCAACCTTGATGAGTCAGCCACTGTTGCGCCCAACGGCACCATGGTAATCTACGCCACCCGCCAGCAGGGCCGGGGAGTCTTGATGCTCGTGTCCATTAATGGACGCGTAAGGCTCCCGCTTCCTACCGCACAAGGCGAAGTCAGAGAACCATCCTGGTCCCCTTACCTGAACTGACGCGGCGCTACAAAAAAAGATTTGCTTAACACACTGGGGTTCATTAGGAGTTTCACGATGGAAATGCTGAAGTTTGGTAAGTTTGCTGCTCTGGCTCTGGCTCTGTCCGTAGCCGTTGGTTGCTCGTCTAAAGGCGGCGACAATGCCGGTGAAGGCGCAGCTGTTGATCCAAACGCTGGTTACGGCGCTAACACTGGTGCAGTTGACGGCTCCCTGAGCGAAGAAGCTGCTCTGCGCGCTATCACCACTTTCTACTTCGAATACGACAGTTCGGACCTGAAACCAGAAGCCATGCGCGCTCTGGACGTTCACGCGAAGGACCTGAAAGCTAACGGCGCTCGCGTTGTTCTGGAAGGTAACACTGACGCCCGTGGTACTCGTGAGTACAACATGGCACTGGGCGAGCGTCGTGCGAAAGCCGTTCAGCGCTACCTGGTACTGCAAGGTGTTGCTCCAGGCCAACTGGAACTGGTTTCCTACGGTAAAGAGCGTCCAGTTGCAACTGGCAACGACGAACAGTCGTGGGCTCAAAACCGTCGCGTCGAACTGCGTAAGTAATTCGTCATGCGAACGTGCCGTCGTGCTCTAACTGTATTGGCTCTCAGTCTCGCACCGCTTGCGGTGTGGGCTGCGGTTCCTGTGGAAGATAGCAACTCTGGCTATAACAATAGCGGGAGCAGTTATCCGCCAGCGGGTTATGGCACGAACGGCGCCTATGCTGGGGGGGCGGCTACGTCCGCCCCCTCCGCACAGGGCGAACTGTTCAACCAGCTGCAACGCATGCAGGATCAACTGGCGCAGCAACAAGGCGCGATTGAAGTTCTGCAGAACCAAGTGAACCAGCTGAAGCAAGAAGGCCTGGAGCGATACCAGGATCTTGATCGACGCATTGGAGCCGGCGTTACACCTGCCGCAACTCCTGATAATTCTTCTGCCGGTGGCGCGCCCAGTGCCGCTGCCGGTGGTGCAGCAGCGGGGGCTGCGGCGGCAAGCCAAGCCCCTGCCGCCAGCAGCGAACCGGGTGATCCGGCGAAGGAAAAACTGTATTACGATGCAGCCTTCGACCTGATCAAAGCCAAGGATTTCGATAGGGCCAGCCAGGCATTTACCGCTTTCCTGCGTAAATACCCGAACAGCCAGTACGCGGGCAACGCCCAATACTGGTTGGGCGAGGTCAACCTGGCAAAGGGTGATCTGCAGGGGGCAGGCCAGGCATTTGCCAAGGTCAGCCAGCTGTACCCCAAGCACGCCAAGGTGCCGGACTCGCTGTATAAACTCGCTGACGTAGAACGCCGCCTGGGTCATACCGACAAGGTCAAAGGCATTCTGCAGCAGGTTGTGGCCCAATATCCGGGTACCTCGGCTGCCCAGTTGGCCCAACGGGACCTGCAGCGCTTGTAAGCGAAGCAGCCCGTTTAGAAGAAACCCGCGCCTGGCGCGGGTTTTTTCGTTAGAATCCACGCCCTTTTATGAAACACGCTTTTTGGGGCCTGCGCGTTGGCGGGGTCCCTTAAAGTGCCTGACGGAGGCGGACAGCCTGTTTAGCTGTTACGCCCGTGGCGACTATGCAAGACACATTACGTATTACCGAAGTTTTTTACTCGTTGCAGGGTGAAACGCGAACGGCCGGCCTGCCCACAGTCTTTGTGCGCCTCACCGGTTGCCCCTTGCGTTGCCAGTACTGCGACAGCGCCTACGCCTTCAGTGGTGGCACCGTGCGCACCCTCGATGACATCCTGGAGCAGGTGGCCGGCTACAAGCCGCGCTATGTCTGCGTAACCGGCGGTGAACCGCTGGCCCAGCCCAACGCCATCCCATTGCTCAAGCAGCTGTGTGACGCCGGCTACGAGGTTTCCCTGGAGACCAGTGGTGCGCTGGACATCTCGGCAGTCGATCCCCGTGTAAGCCGCGTGGTCGACCTCAAGACCCCAGGCTCCAAGGAAGCGCACCGTAACCGCTACGAGAACATCGAGCTGCTGACGGCCAACGATCAGGTCAAGTTTGTCATCTGTTCGCGCGAGGACTACGACTGGGCGAACTCCAAGCTGATTCAATACGGGTTGGACCGACGCGCCGGCGAAGTGCTGTTCTCGCCAAGCCACCATGACTTGAACGCCCGTGACCTCGCCGATTGGGTGGTTGCGGACAATCTACCGGTGCGCCTGCAATTGCAGTTGCATAAATACCTTTGGAACGACGAGCCAGGACGCTGATATGACTGAACACACCATGGATCAAAAACGCGCGGTAATCCTGCTCTCCGGCGGCCTCGACTCCGCCACAGTGGTGGCTATGGCGCAAGCGCAGGGCTACAGCTGCTACACCATGAGTTTCGACTACGGCCAACGTCACCGTGCCGAGCTGAACGCCGCCGCCCGTGTCGCCCGTGACATGGGCGTGGTGGAGCACAAGGTGATCGGCTTGAACCTCAACGGCATCGGCGGCTCCGCGCTGACCGACAGCAGCATCGACGTGCCGGAAGCCCCCAGCGAAGGCATACCGGTGACTTATGTGCCGGCACGCAACACCGTGTTCCTGTCCCTGGCCCTTGGCTGGGCGGAAGTGCTCAACGCTCGAGATATCTTTATCGGCGTCAACGCGGTGGATTACTCCGGCTACCCGGACTGCCGCCCTGAATTCGTCGAGTCGTTCGAACGCATGGCCAACCTGGCCACAAAGGCCGGTGTAGAAGGGCAAGGCTTCCGCATCCTGGCGCCACTGCAAAACCTGAGCAAGGCCGATATCGTGAAGGCTGGCGTAGGACTTGGCGTCGATTACTCGCTGACTGTTTCCTGCTACCAGGCAGACGATGACGGCCGTGCTTGTGGGAAATGCGACAGCTGCCGACTGCGTGCAGAAGGCTTCCAAGCCGCCGGAATTGCTGACCCAACGCGTTATTTCTGATTTATTTCAAATAAGGTGTTGAATAATCCTTAGAAATCAGTATTATACGCGCCACCACACAGCGGGTCGTTAGCTCAGTTGGTAGAGCAGTTGGCTTTTAACCAATTGGTCGTAGGTTCGAATCCCACACGACCCACCATTTTTGGCGGTTTAGAAAATCCGGAAGGCCCACGCAAGTGAGGATTTCCGGGTTTTTTTTTGCCTGTTTGAAAACACAGCGAGCCCCAGGCCAACGAAAGCCTGGGGTTTTTTGTATCTGCGCGAAGCTGCCGTTGTCGCCAAAACCCATGGGTCACAATCGGGTTTTAAGGTCATTGCTGGAGACAAAAATACGGCCAAAGTCTTTGAAATCCATAGGATTGTCCGACAATCCAATGGATGAAAAACTCTTCATAAACCACCCGCTCGAACGTTGGTAGCTTCCTCATCGCTGCCCCATCATTCGAGTCCTAATAATGAATAACAAAACTCTTAAAGGCGCCTTGGCGCTTGCCGTTTCCCTGGCCTCAACCCAGCTGTTCGCCGGTGGTTTCGCATTAAATGAACAAAGCATCAGTTCAATGGGCACGGGCTACGCCGGTCGCTCCTCTTCGGCCGAGGACGCGAGTACGGTGTTCGGCAACCCCGCCGGCATGTCCCGCTTGAAGAAGAATGAAGTCAGCCTCGGCGCGACCTACCTTGATGCCAAAACCGATATCAAAGACGCCAGTTCCTCGCAGTTCGGTGCCAACAACCCAGGCACCAACAAAGGCGACATGGTGCCCGGCATTGCCGTGCCGATGGGCTACCTGGTCACGCCCATCGATGAGCACTGGGCGTTCGGCCTGGGCATCTACGCGCCGTTCGGCCTGGTGACCGACTATGAGCACAGCTTCCAGGGCAATGCTTTTGGCAGTAAGAGCAAGGTGTCGGTCATCACCGTGCAGCCAACGGTCAGCTATGCCTTCAACGACAAAGTGTCGGTGGGCTTTGGCCCGACTTTCAACCGCATCGACGGCGAGCTGGATTCCAACGTGCCCTTGGGGGGTGGCGCCGGCGAAAGCGTGAAGGTCAAGGGTAACGACAACGCCGCGGGGTTCAACGCCGGTATCCTCGTGCAGCCTCTCGACAGCACGCGTATCGGTGTGACCTACCACTCGCAGGTGGTGTATCACCTCAGCGGCAAGACCCATGCGTCCGGCCTGATTTCCGATACCTTTGACGGCGGGCCGCAGAAGTATGACGCCAGCCTGGACCTGACAACCCCTTCGTCGGTGGATTTCTCGGTCACCCAGCAACTGAATGACGACTGGACCCTCTACCTCGGCAGCACGTACACGCGTTGGAGTCAGTTGAAGAAGATCACCATCAACAACGACGGTGTGTCCGACCTCACCGCTCAATTCGGCGGCCTGGGTTCGATCACCGAGCAACAGCACTGGCATGACACCTGGTCCCACGCCATCGGCGCGGCCTATCGGGTCAACAAAGCACTGGTGCTGCGGACCGGTTTTTCGGTGGACCAGACGCCGACCAACAACACTGACCGATCCGTGCGGATTCCCACGGGTGATCGCACGGTTTTCAGCCTGGGCGCGGGCTGGACGCCAGTCGACAACCTGACCTTCGATGTGGCGTATTCCTACCTCAAGGAAGAGCCGATCAAGGTGCGGCAGAACCTTTCCCAAGTAGGCCTCACCTACGATGCCAAGTATGAAAATAGCGCCAATGGCTTTGGTGGGTCGGTGACTTACCGCTTCTGACGTCCGCGCAACGCACAGCGTCGGTTGTAAAAACGGGAAACCCCAGCCTTGGGGTTTCCCGTTTTTTTACACCCGACGGACGTACCCGCGAATGCCAGATTAGGCTTTTGAAACCATTGGATATTCTGTAGCCTTGCGCAGCTTCATCGCTAACCGTGCTTGATGAACACAATCACTTCGTCCGGCGGCGCCCGAAGGGCTCCAGAGCCGGTGGTACACTCGACTTTCGCGCAACGGCGCCTGCAGGTCTTGCGAACATGACGCAAATTTCCGAACGCCTTCTGGTTCAAGCCCACCTCGACGCCAAGCAGCCCAAGGCGCTCAGCGCCGATGAAGAGGCTGGCCTGCGTACCGCCATCGCCGCCGAGCTCAAAGCGCAAGACGCTGTGCTGGTTGCTCACTTCTACTGCGACCCGGTCATCCAGGCCCTGGCCGAAGAAACCGGCGGCTGTGTCTCCGACTCCTTGGAAATGGCCCGCTTCGGCGCCGCCCACCCGGCCAAGACCGTGTTGGTTGCCGGTGTGCGTTTCATGGGCGAGACCGCCAAGATCCTCACACCCGAAAAACGCATCCTCATGCCCACCCTGGAAGCCACCTGCTCCCTGGACCTGGGCTGCCCGGTGGAGGAGTTCTCGGCGTTCTGCGACCAGCACCCCGAACGCACCGTGGTGGTGTATGCCAACACTTCGGCGGCAGTCAAAGCCCGGGCGGATTGGGTGGTGACGTCGAGCTGCGCGCTGGAAATCGTCGAAAGCCTGATGGACAACGGTGAAACCATCATTTGGGGACCTGACAAGCACCTGGGTACCTACATCCAGCGCCAGACCGGTGCCGATATGCTGTTGTGGGACGGCGCCTGCATCGTCCACGAAGAGTTCAAGTCCAAGCAGTTGGAAGACATGAAGGCGCTGTACCCGGACGCAGCCATTCTGGTGCACCCTGAGTCGCCGACTGCGGTGATCGAACTCGCGGATGCCGTGGGCTCGACCAGCCAACTGATTGCGGCTGCCCAGCGCCTGCCGAACAAGACCTTTATCGTCGCCACCGACCGCGGCATTTTCTACAAGATGCAGCAGCTGTGCCCGGACAAGGTCTTCGTCGAAGCGCCTACCGCCGGCAACGGGGCTGCGTGCCGTAGTTGCGCGCATTGCCCGTGGATGGCGATGAACACGCTGGAGCGCACGCTGCAGTGCCTGCGTGAGGGCACTAACGAGATCTTCGTCGAGCCGTCCGTGATCCCGCAGGCGGTGCGCCCGCTCAAGCGCATGCTGGATTTCACCCAAGCCGCACGCCTTAAACTCGCCGGCAACGCCTGACTCAAGGCGGGCTCAGTAAAAAAATGTGGGAGGGGGCTTGCTCCCGATAACGGAGTGTCAGTCAGCTCATTTGCCACTGATACCCTGCTATCGGGAGCAAGCCCCCTCCCACAGGTTGATTTCCACTCGTCAGGGCGTTATTTCTTCTGCTTCGGAATCCGCACTAACTGCGTATCCGAATAGATGTCATGCCAGCTGCGTTTGCGCTTATCAAACAGCGACCAGATAAACCCCAGCCCCACGCATAACCACGACGCGATCGCCACCACAAAGCGCAACAGCGCCTGCCACAGGCTGATCCGCGAGCCGTCCGCGTTCTGTACGCGCACGCCCCACACCTGCATGCCCAGGGTCTGGCCGGAATGGGTCCAGAACTTCGCAAAGAAGCCAAACAGCACAAACAACAGAATCGTCGACAGCAACGGGTCGCCGTCCAGCGCGCCGGATTCGGTGAGGGTGCGCATCTTGGCCTCGCCAACAAACGCGATCCAGACCAGCTTGTAGATAAACGCAGTGACAATCAGCAGGGCAGTGCACAACAGGAAGTCATAGAACATCGCTGCCAGGCGACGGCCCAGGCCAACGGCGGGGAACTCGCCTTGGGGGCTCAGCAGGGGTTTCGGCATGGCAGGGCTCTCTTATGAAAAAAGCCATTTTACGAGCAAACGCGCATAAAAAAGCCCCTGATGTCAGCATCAGGGGCTTTTTGTCGCAGGGAAGGATCAGGCTTCTGCGATTACTTCATCAGCCTGCATGCCTTTTTGACCCTGCACGGCAACGAAGGTCACCTTCTGGCCTTCTTTCAGGCTCTTGAAGCCGTTGCCTTGAATAGCGCGGAAATGCACGAACAGATCCGGACCGCTTTCTGGAGTGATAAAACCAAACCCTTTCTCGTCGTTAAACCACTTGACGGTACCGCTCTGACGTGTCGACATTTCTTCTTTCCTTTGACGCTAAAAATTAATGACAGCCCCTTTCGAATGAAAGAGTACTGGGCTGGGTTGCAGGAAAGTAAGAGACGTCGAACGGGTTGTAGCACAACTACTTCAGCTACTGCCCAGGTCCAGGTTCCAAGCGACCCATGCAAACACAGTGGTCAAACTCTACGCCAACTAACAGAGAAAAAACAAGTCCTGCCAAAAGCCCAGCTTTTGCTGGGGCTAATGACACTTGTATGAATGTTGTGGGTCTGACTTATTCGATAGAGTTGGTCACTTGTTATAGGTTGAACCCTATAACAAAGACTATCGACAGTGCACTGTTTTATGGCGGTTGCGTTACAGATTAGTGCACGTTAACGCAACCGCGTTACTTATAGAAACAGTCAATCAGCCACGGAAGTAACGTTGCGGTACAAATGGCATTTTACTTACACGAAGTGGCACCTTTTTCCCACGCACCAACGCAGAGACTTCGGTGTCCAGTGCGATGAATGCGCTGTCCAGATAACCCATTGCCAACGGGCCGCCGAGGGTCGGACCGAAACCACCGCTGCATACGCTGCCAATCACTGTGCCGTCGGCGTCGACGATCTCCGCGCCTTCGCGCACGGGCGTGCGCTCTTGTGGCAACAGGCCTACACGTTTACGGCTCACACCGGCTTGCTGCTGGGTGAAGATCGTGTCGGCACCCGGGAAGCCACCGGCACGTGGGCCATCAGCGCGACGGGCCTTTGAGATCGCCCACAGCAAGCTGGCTTCGATCGGCGTGGTGTCGGTGTTCATGTCGTGGCCGTACAGGCACAGGCCCGCTTCCAGGCGCAATGAATCGCGGGCGCCCAGGCCGATGGCCTGCACTTCGGTCTCCGCCAGGAGGCTGCGGGCGAGGCTTTCGGCGTTGGCGGCCGGTACTGAGATTTCGAAGCCGTCTTCACCGGTGTAGCCCGAACGGCTGACATAGCAGTCCACGCCTAGCAGGCGCAGGGAGGCGAACTGCATAAACGTCATCTGGGTGACTTCCGGTGCCAGGCGGGCCAGCACCTTGACCGCCGCCGGGCCTTGCAGCGCCAGCAAGGCGCGCTCTTCAAACAATGGCTCGATGCTGCACTGGTCGCCGATATGCTGACGCAGGTGCGCCAGATCCTGGTCCTTGCAGGCGGCGTTGACCACCAGGAACAGTTCGTCGTTGCCCAGGTTCGCCACCATCAGGTCGTCGAGAATGCCGCCCTGAGCGTTGGTGAACATCGCATAGCGCTGCATGCCTACCGGCAGGTCGATGATGTCGACTGGCACCAGGGTTTCCAGGGCCTTGGCGGCATTCGCGCCGGTCAGGCGGATCTGGCCCATGTGGGACACGTCGAACAGCCCGGCCTGATCACGGGTGTGCAGGTGTTCCTTCATGACGCCCAGTGGGTATTGCACCGGCATGTCGTAGCCGGCGAAGGGCACCATGCGCGCGCCCAGTTCAATGTGCAGGGCGTGCAGAGGGGTTTTCAACAGGGTTTCGGTGGACATATTCAGCTCCTGAAAAACGTGCTGGCGCGCCGTTAGGCGTCAGCACTCGATAATGTTGACCGCCAAACCGCCACGGGCGGTTTCCTTGTATTTGCTTTTCATGTCGGCGCCGGTCTGGCGCATGGTGCGGATGACCTTGTCCAGCGAGACGAAGTGTTGCCCGTCGCCACGCAGCGCCATGCGCACCGCATTGATCGCCTTGACCGAGCCCATCGCATTGCGCTCGATGCAGGGCACCTGCACCAGCCCGCCAATCGGGTCGCAGGTGAGGCCGAGGTTGTGTTCCATGCCGATTTCGGCGGCGTTTTCCACCTGGGAAACGCTGCCACCCAAGACTTCGCACAGCGCGCCGGCGGCCATGGAACAGGCCACGCCGACTTCACCCTGGCAGCCGACTTCGGCACCCGAGATCGACGCGTTTTCCTTGTACAGAATGCCGATGGCGGCGGCGGTGAGCAGGAAGCGCACCACGCCGTCTTCGTTCGCGCCGGGGATAAAGCGCATGTAGTAATGCAGCACCGCCGGCACAATCCCGGCCGCACCGTTGGTGGGCGCCGTGACCACGCGCCCGCCGTTGGCGTTTTCTTCGTTGACCGCCAGCGCGTACAGATTGACCCAATCCAGCACCGACAGTGGGTCGCGCAGCGCCGATTCCGGGTGCTTGCACAGCTGGCGATGCAACGCCGCGGCGCGACGCTTGACCTTCAGGCCGCCAGGCAGAATCCCTTCATTGCGACAGCCGGCGTCCACGCAGTCCTGCATCACTTGCCAGATCTTCAGCAGGCCGGCGCGGGTTTCCGCTTCCGGGCGCCAGGCACTTTCATTGGTCAGCATCACCTGGCTGATGGACAGCCCGTAAGTGGTGCAATGGCCCAGCAAGTCCTTGGCGTGCTTGAAGGGGAAGGTCAATGGCGTGGCGTCTTCGACAATCCGGTCGGCGCCGGCGGCGTCTTCATCCACCACAAAACCGCCGCCCACCGAGTAGTACTCGCGGCTGCGGATCTGGATATTGGCGGCGTCGAAGGCGCGGAAAATCATGCCGTTGGGATGATAGGCGAGGGGTTTGCGAATCATCGCCAAGTGTTCTTTCTCGTTGAACACGATGCTGTGTTCGCCGAGCAAATTCAGGCGGCCGTCCTTGCGCATCTGCGCCAGGCGCGTTGCCACGGTTTCGGTATTCACGGTGTCCGGGTGTTCGCCTTCCAGCCCAAGCAGTACGGCCTTGTCGCTGCCGTGGCCTTTGCCGGTGGCGCCGAGCGAGCCGTAGAGTTCCACCTTGACGCTGGTGGTGGCGCTCAGCAGGTTGTCGCGGCGCAGGCCCTCGACAAATCGGGCGGCGGCGCGCATCGGGCCCACGGTGTGGGAACTGGAGGGGCCGATGCCAATCTTGAACAGGTCGAACACGCTTAAAGACATGAGTTGTTCTCCGGTTTCTTATTATTTTCTGAAGGTCGCCTTGGTCAAGTGTGGGAGGGGGCTTGCCCCCGATGAAAGTGTGCCAGTCAGCTCATCTGTCTCTGACCCACCGCTATCGGGGGCAAGCCCCCTCCCACATTTGTACCCAGTACATCCTTAAGTTATGCGTAGCTCTCGATCGACGGGCACGCACACACCAAATTGCGATCGCCAAACACGTTGTCGACCCGACCCACCGGCGGCCAGTACTTGCCTTCGATCAACGAAGCTACCGGGTATACCGCCTGTTCACGGCTGTACGGGTGCGACCACTCACCGACCAATTCAGCGGCGGTGTGCGGGGCGTTCTTCAGTGGGTTGTCGTCCTTGTCCAGGGTGCCGTTTTCCACCGCGCGGATTTCTTCGCGGATGGCGATCATGGCGTCGCAGAAGCGGTCCAGTTCTTCCTTGGATTCGCTTTCGGTCGGCTCGATCATCAACGTGCCGGCAACCGGGAACGACATGGTCGGTGCGTGGAAGCCGAAGTCGATCAGGCGCTTGGCCACGTCATCTACGCTGATGCCGCTGCTGTCTTTGAGTGGGCGCAGGTCGAGGATGCATTCGTGCGCCACCAGGCCGTTGCTGCCGGTGTACAGCACGGGGTAGTGCTCTTCCAGGCGACGGGAAATGTAGTTGGCATTCAGGATCGCCAGCTGCGAAGCGCGCTTGAGCCCCGCGCCGCCCATCATGCTGATGTACATCCAGGTGATCGGCAGGATGCTCGCGCTGCCGAACGGCGCTGCGCATACCGCGCCTTCCTTGCGTTCCATGGCGGCGTGGCCCGGCAGGAACGGCGTGAGGTGCGACTTGACGCCGATCGGGCCAACGCCCGGGCCGCCACCGCCGTGAGGAATGCAGAAGGTCTTGTGCAGGTTCAGGTGGGACACGTCGCCGCCGAACTTGCCCGGTGCGCAGAGGCCGACCATGGCGTTCATGTTGGCGCCGTCGATGTACACCTGGCCACCGTTGTCGTGAATGATGCCGCAGATTTCGCGGATACCTTCTTCGAACACGCCGTGGGTGGACGGGTAGGTGATCATCAGCGCGGCGAGGTGATCGCGGTGCTCAATGGCCTTGGCGCGCAGGTCTTCGATATCGACGTTGCCACGCGCATCGCAAGCGGTCACCACGACACGCATGCCCGCCATGTTGGCGGTGGCCGGGTTGGTGCCGTGGGCCGACGACGGGATCAGGCAGATGTCGCGACGTTCTTCGCCACGGCTCTGGTGATAGGCACGAATGGCCAAGAGGCCTGCGTACTCGCCCTGGGAACCGGCGTTCGGTTGCAACGAGATCGCGTCGTAACCGGTGGCCGCGCAGAGCATGGCTTCCAGGTCCGAGGTCAGTTGCAGGTAGCCGGCGCTTTGTTCGGCGGGAGCGAACGGGTGCAGGGCACCGAACTCGGCCCAGGTCACCGGGATCATTTCGCTGGCGGCGTTGAGCTTCATGGTGCACGAGCCCAGCGGAATCATGGTGCGGTCCAGCGCCAGGTCCTTGTCGGCCAGCTTGCGCAGGTAGCGCATCAGCTCGGTTTCGGAGTGATAGCGGTTGAACACCGGGTGGCTGAGGATCGGCGACTGGCGCAGCAGCGCTGCCGGCAGGGTGCTGTCCACGTTGGCCGCGAAGTCAGGCAAGGCCTTGCCGTCGGCGAAGATCGCCCACAGGGTTTCAATGTCGGCTTGTGTGGTGGTTTCGTCCACCGACACACCCAGACGCTCAGCGTCCACGACACGCAGGTTGATGCGCTGGGCGCGGGCCTTGTCGTGCAGGGTGGCGGTGTTGGCACCGGTGTTGAGGGTGAGGGTGTCGAAGAAGTGTTCCTGCTCGACCTTCTGGCCCAGGGCGGTCAAGCCCTTGGCCAGGATCGCGGTCAGCTGGTGAATGCGCTGGGCGATCTGCGTCAGGCCTTTGGGGCCGTGGTACACGGCGTACATGCTGGCGATGTTGGCCAACAGCACTTGGGCGGTGCAGATGTTGCTGGTGGCTTTCTCGCGACGGATATGTTGCTCGCGGGTCTGCATGGCCAGGCGCAGGGCCGGCTTGCCGAAACGGTCCACGGAGACGCCGACCAGACGGCCCGGCATGTCGCGCTTGAACGCATCCTTGGTGGAGAAGTACGCCGCGTGCGGGCCGCCAAAGCCCAGCGGCACGCCGAAGCGTTGCGCGCTGCCGATGGCCACGTCGGCACCGAACTCACCCGGCGGGGTCAGCAGGGTCAGGGCCAGCAGGTCGGCGGCCACGGCGACCAAAGCGTTGGAGGCGTGGAAACGCTCAGTCAGCGCGCGGTAGTCGAACACGTCACCGTTACTGGCCGGGTATTGCAGCAGGGCGCCGAAGAAGGCGCTGACGTCGGTCAGTTCACGCTCATCGCCCACCACCACATCAATACCCAGTGGCTCGGCACGGGTGCGCAGCACGTCGAGGGTTTGCGGGTGGCTGTGGATCGAGGCGAAGAAGGCATTGCTGCCCTTGTTCTTGCTCAGGCGCTTGCAGAAGGTCATGGCTTCGGCGGCTGCGGTGGCTTCGTCAAGCAGCGAGGCGTTGGCGATCGGCAGGCCGGTGAGGTCGCTGATCAGGGTCTGGAAGTTCAGCAACGCTTCCAGGCGGCCTTGGGAAATTTCTGGCTGGTACGGGGTGTAGGCGGTGTACCAGGCCGGGTTTTCCAACAGGTTGCGCAGGATAGGCGACGGCGTGTGGCAGTTGTAGTAGCCCTGGCCGATGTAGGTCTTGAACAGTTGGTTCTGGCCGGCGATGGCCTTGATCTTGGCCAGGGCCTCGGCTTCGCTCAGGCCATCTTCCAGGCCGAGCACGCTGGTGCCCTTGATGCTTTCCGGGATCACGCTGGCGCTCAGGGCTTCCAGGGAGTCAAAGCCCAGGCTGGCGAGCATGTGTTGCTCGTCTTCCTGGCGCGGGCCGATGTGGCGGGCGATGAATTCGTTGGCGGTAGTCAGATTAACGGTCATGGCGCGCTCCTCAAGCTTCAGCGTTGGCTTTGATCAGGCGGTCGTACGCATCCTGATCCAACAGCTTAGCCACTGCACTGGCATCAGCGGGTTTAAAGCGGAAGAACCACCCTTCGCCCATCGGGTCTTCGTTGACCAACTCCGGGCTGCCATCGAGTTTGTCGTTCACTTCGAGCACTTCACCGTCCAGCGGCATGTACACACCGCTGGCGGCCTTGACCGACTCCACGGTGGACGCTTCAGCGCCCTTGTCGTAGGCCTGCAACTCCGGCAGTTGCACGAAAACCACATCACCCAGCGCGTTCTGCGCAAAAGCGGTGATACCCACGGTGACGCTGCCGTCAGCTTCGGCGCGCAGCCATTCGTGATCTTCAGTGAAACGCAACTCGCTCATGGAAACTCCTCGGGGCCAGATTCGTCTGGTGGACGGGATTGGAATAATGGGGAGTTGCTTAGCAATATCGCGGCCAAGGTTAGTAAGTCTTTATAAATCAGTGAGTTATAAAAAATGGCTATGACGAGATGACGGTTGGCTGTAGCGATTTCGCTACACACGTGCGCGTGAAAAAAAGCCTATGTGGATCAAAGCCTTGCATGGCGCGCAAAAAACAGGGTTGTAGCGATATCGTTACGCTGTAGCGCTTTCAGTACAGCCGATGTCGTTCTCAGACCAAAACCTGGCAGGCGGTCGATGTTTGGAATGCTGCCAATGTGGGAGGGGGCTTGCCCCCGATGGCGATGGGTCAGTTAGAGATGCTTTGATTGACACACTGCTATCGGGGGCAAGTCGAATCGTCGCACCGCCCCTCCCACATTTGACCTCTATCGACCCAGCCAGTCAGGGCTTGTTGGAGGGAATGCCGTACTTGCGCAGGCGATGAGCAATCGCCGTGTGGGAGGTCTGCAGCCGGCTGGCCAGTTGGCGGGTCGAGGGGTAGCTGGCGTAGAGCTTTTCCAGCAGGCTGCGTTCGAAATCTTCCATGGCCTGTTCCAGGCTGTCGACTTCGCCGTCGCCCTGGCGCGCCACCGAGGTGCCAGCGATGTCGAGGTCGCCGATGTCCACCAGGCTGCTTTCGCAGATGGCGGCGGCGCGGAAGATCACGTTCTGCAGTTGCCGAACGTTGCCCGGCCAGCGGTTGCCCAGCAGCGCCGGGTAAGTACCGGGCGCCAGGCGGCACACCGGGCGCTGGATCTGTGCGCAGGCCTGCTGCATGAAGTAGCGGGCGAGCAGCAGGATGTCCTGGCCGCGTTCGCGCAAGGGCGGCACTTCAACGTTAAGCACATTGAGGCGGTAGAACAGGTCTTCGCGGAAGGTGCCCTCGCTGACCATTTTTTCCAGGTCACGGTGGGTGGCGCTGAGAATGCGCACATTGACCTTCACTTCACGGTCGCCGCCGACGCGACGGAAGCTGCCGTCATTGAGAAAACGCAGCAGCTTGGCCTGTAAGTACGGCGACATCTCGCCGATCTCATCGAGGAACACCGTGCCTTGGTTGGCCAACTCCATCAGCCCTGGCTTGCCACCGCGTTGCGCGCCGGTAAAGGCGCCCGGTGCATAACCGAACAGCTCGCTCTCGGCGAGGTTCTCCGGCAGCGCCGCGCAGTTCAAGGCCAGGAACGGCGCGCTGTGGCGTGCACTGATGGCGTGGCAGGCACGCGCGACCAATTCCTTGCCGGTGCCGGTTTCGCCCTGGATCAACAGCGGTGCATCCAACGCTGCCACTCGCTGCGCGCGCGCCTTGAGGGTGCGGATGACCGGCGACTCGCCGAGCAGCGCATCAAAGCCTTCGGCATGGCCGTGGTGCAACGCCGAGAGTTGTTCGCCAATGCGATTGGGTTGATAGAGCGTCAGCAGCGCGCCGGCGTCGGTAATCGGCGTGGCGTCCAGCAACAGCGTCTGGCCGTTGACGCTGATCTCTCGCAACGGCAAGCGAAAGCCTTGTTCCAGCAAGGTCTCCAGCAGGGCCGGATCATTGAACAGCTCGCTGATGCTTTCCCCGGCCGGTTCGCGACCGTACAGGGCGATCAACGCCGGGTTGGCCAGCAGGATCTTGCCCGCGCTGTCCAGCGCCAGCACCGGGTCGGTCATGGCGGCCAGCAGGGCGTCGAGTTGCAGGTGGCGGCGTTGGCCGGGGAGGATGTCCACCACCGTGACCGCCTGCACGCCGTGCACGCTGAACAGCGCGTCACGCAGTTCTTCGAGGACGTCGGCGCTCAGGGTCGGCGCGTCGATATAGACGTTGGGCGGCACCATCTCCACCGCATCCAGGTTGAGATTGCGCCCACCGAGCAAGGCCAGGACTTCCTGGGTAATGCCGACGCGGTCGATGAAACTGACGTGGATACGCATGGGGCTGCTGACAATTCTGGGACGCGAGAGGCAGCAAGTATGCCTTGCAGAGGGTGGAGATCAAAATGTGGGAGGGGGCTTGCTGTGGCGAGGGAGCTTGCTCCCGTCCGACAGCGAAGCTGGAGTCGGCTATTTGGGGCGCTGCGCACCCCAACGGGAGCAAGCTCCCTCGCCGCAAAAGCCCCCTCCCACACTTGAAGCCAGGTTGTGCCAGTTATTCCAAGTGTTCGGGTTTGATGGGGTCACCCGATTTCACATCCAACTGATGCCGCACATCTTCGAACATCTGGTCGTACTGCTTGTGCATCGAGCCATTGAGTACCGCAATCTTCGGCATCCCATACTTCTGCGCGATGTTCATCGCATGCCGGGCAAAGTCGAATGCCTGGTCCTTGGGCAAGAAGAACTCTTCCTTGAGGTCCTTGCCCTGCACCGAGCCGTGCAGCTTGAACAGCATGCCCTTGCCTTCCTTTGGGTCCTGGCTGACTTCGTAATCGATACACAGGTTGTAGCTGTAGTCATCCTTGTTCAGCGCGTGACGTTCAACGTGCAGGTGACCCGGTTCAAAGGTGGCCATAGGCGTATCTCCTCTACTTCACAGATAGGTGATGCCAGGTGTTGCCGTGCTGATGCGCGTGCCGGCGCTGCCCTGGACGATGGCTTCGATGTCCGAGAGTGAACCGATGACGGCGGTTTTGCCAGTCTGGCGGGCGAACTCACAGGCGGCTTGGACCTTGGGGCCCATGGAACCGGCGGCGAAGCCGAGTTTTTCCAGGTCGTCGGGGTGGGCCTGGCCGATGGCTTTCTGGGTCGGCTTACCGTAGTCGATAAACGCGGCGTTGACGTCGGTGGCGATCACCAGCAGATCGGCGTCCAGTTGCGCCGCCAGCAAGGAGGAGCACAGGTCCTTGTCGATCACCGCTTCGATGCCTTTGAGCTTACCGTCGTCGCCATACGTCGTCGGGATGCCACCACCGCCGGCGCAGATCACAATGGCGTTTTTTTCCAGCAGCCATTTGATCGGGCGAATTTCAAAGATGCGTTTGGGCCGTGGGCTGGCGACCACGCGGCGGTACTTGTCGCCATCCGGTGCAATCGCCCAGCCTTTTTCGGCGGCGAGTTTTTCCGCTTCGGCTTTGGAGTACACCGGGCCGATGGGTTTGGTCGGGTTCTGGAAGGCCGGGTCCTTGGCGTCGACTTCGACCTGGGTGAGCAGGGTGGCGAAGGGCACTTCGAAGTCCAGCAGGTTGCCCAGTTCCTGTTCGATGATGTAGCCGATCATGCCTTCGGTCTCGGCGCCGAGCACGTCCAGCGGGTAAGGCGACACCTGGGTGTAGGCCGCCGCCTGCAACGACAGCAGGCCGACTTGCGGACCATTGCCGTGGGCGATCACCAGCTCGTTGCCGGCATGGATCTTGGCGATCTGTTCGGTGGCGATGCGGATATTGGCGCGTTGGTTGTCCGCCGTCATGGGTTCACCACGGCGGAGCAGGGCGTTGCCGCCCAGGGCTACGACGATGCGCATAAAGAGTGTCCTTCTGAAATTCATCGTTGTGAACACGGCCAGTGTGGGAGGGGGCAAGCCCCCTCCCACACTGACTGTGTTCCAGCAGTAAGATTTAGATATCTGCGAGTGCCGACACCAGAATCGCCTTGATGGTATGCATGCGGTTTTCAGCCTGCTCAAACGCGATATTGGCCGGCGATTCGAACACTTCCTCGGTCACTTCCACGCCATTGGCCAGGTTCGGATAACGCGCGGCGATGTCCTTGCCCACCTTGGTTTCGCTGTTGTGGAAGGCCGGCAGGCAGTGCATGAACTTCACCCGAGGGTTGCCCGAGGCTTTCATCATCTTGGCGTTGACCTGGTACGGCAGCAGTTGCTCGATGCGCTCGTCCCACGCTTCCACCGGCTCACCCATGGACACCCAGATATCGGTGTGGATGAAGTCCACGCCCTTGACCGCTTCCTTCGGGTCTTCGGTGATGGTGATACGCGCGCCGCTTTCCTCGGCAAACGCCTGGCATTGCTTGATGAAATCCTCGTGCGGCCACAGGGCTTTCGGCGCGCCGATGCGCACGTCCATGCCCAGCTTGGCGCCGATCATCAGCAGTGAGTTGCCCATGTTGTAGCGCGCATCGCCCAGGTAGGCGTAGCTGATGTCATGCAGCGGTTTGTCGCTGTGCTCGCGCATGGTCAGGGTGTCGGCGATCATTTGGGTCGGGTGGAATTCGGCGGTGAGGCCGTTGAACACCGGCACCCCGGCGAACTTGGCCAGCTCTTCGACGATTTCCTGTTCGAAGCCACGGTATTCGATGGCGTCGAACATCCGGCCCAGTACGCGGGCGGTGTCTTTCATGCTTTCTTTGTGGCCGATCTGCGACGACACCGGGTCGATGTAGGTGACGTGGGCGCCCTGGTCATGGGCTGCGACTTCGAAGGCGCAGCGGGTGCGGGTCGAGGTTTTTTCGAAGATCAGCGCGATGTTCTTGCCCTGCAGGTGCGGACGCTCGGTGCCGGTGTATTTGGCGCGCTTGAGGTCGCGGGACAGGTCCAGCAGGTAGTTCAGCTCGCGGGTGGTGTGGTGCATCAGCGAGAGCAGGCTGCGGTTGCGCATGTTGAAAGCCATGATGGATCTCCTTCTGTTTAGGTTATCCCCTTGGCCGGCGCCTTATGGGCGACGGCCAAGGCCTGGAAATTAATAGTCGATAGGGTCGCGGATGATCGGGCAGGTCATGCAGTGACCGCCGCCGCGGCCACGGCCGAGTTCACCGGCGCTGATGGTGATCACTTCCACGCCCGCCTTGCGCAGCAGGGTGTTGGTGTAGGTGTTGCGGTCGTAGCCGATCACCACGCCAGGCTCCACGGCCACCACGTTGTTGCCGTCGTCCCATTGCTCGCGTTCGGCGGCAAAGCTGTTGCCGCCGGTCTCGACCACGCGCAGTGCCTTGAGGTTGAGGGCTGCGGCGACGGTGTCGAGGAAGTTGGTTTTCTCCCGTTGGATGTCGATGCCGTGTGGCTTGCTGTCATCTGGGCGCAGGGTGAAGGGCACGATCTGGTTGACCACTTCAGGGAAGACGGTGACCAGGTCGCGGTCGCAGAAGCTGAACACGGTGTCCAGGTGCATCGCCGCGCGGGATTTCGGCAGGCCGGCCACGATCACGCGTTCCACGGCTTTGTTCTTGAACAGGTTGCGCGCCAGTTGGCCGATGGCCTGGTGGGACGAGCGCTCGCCCATGCCGATCAACACCACGCCATTGCCAATTGGCATGACGTCGCCGCCTTCCAGCGTGGCGGCACCGTGTTCCTGGTCGGGATCGCCGTACCAGATCTGGAAGTCCGCCTGGGTGAACTCCGGGTGGAATTTGTAGATGGCGCTGGCCAGCAGGGTTTCCTGGCGTCGCGCCGGCCAGTACATCGGGTTGAGCGTCACACCGCCGTAGATCCAGCAGGTGGTGTCGCGGGTGAACTGGGTGTTGGGCAGCGGCGGCAGAATGAAACTGGCGTGGCCGAGGAAGTCGCGGAACATCTCGATGGTCTTGCCACCGAAGCTGCTTGGCAGGTCATCGGCCGACACGCCTCCGATCAGGAACTCGGCGATCTTGCGCGGCTCCAGGCTGCGCAGCCACGAACTGACTTCCTCGACCAGGCCCAGGCCTACCGTGTTGGAGGTGATCTTGCGTTCCAGGATCCAGTCCAGGGCTTCGGGGATGGCGACGATGTCGGTGAGCAGGTTGTGCATTTCCAGCACATCAATATCCCGCTCGCGCATCTTGGTGACGAAGTCGAAGTGGTCGCGCTTGGCCTGGGCCACCCAGAGCACGTCATCGAACAGCAGTTCATCGCAGTTATTGGGGGTTAGCCGCTGGTGGGCCAAACCTGGGGAGCACACCATGACTTTGCGCAGTTTGCCGGCTTCGGAATGTACGCCGTACTTCACTTTTTCCGTGGTCATTACAGATCCTCCAGTGAGACACAATTACAAGGTCAGGAAGCCGTCGTAGAGGCCATAAGCAGCCACCAGGGCGCCTGCGACCACTGCAGCGAAAATCAGCTTCTCGACGTTGGTGAAAATCGGTTTGCCCAGTTCACGCTTGGCCTTGGCGAACAGGATCGCGCCGGGGGCGTAGAGCAGGGCCGACAGCAGCAGGTATTTGGTGCCGCCGGCATAGAGCAGCCAGACCGCGTAGATCAGCGCGACGGCGCCGATGAACAGGTCCTTCTTGCGCTCGGCCAGGGCGGTTTCGTAGGTTTCGCCGCGCACCGCCAGCAGCAGGGCGTAGGCCGCCGACCACAGGTAAGGCACCAGGATCATCGAGGTGGCGAGGTAGATCAGCGACAGGTAAGTGCTGGCGGAAAACAGCGTGATCACCAGGAAAATCTGGACCATCGCGTTGGTCAGCCACAGCGCGTTGACCGGTACGTGGTTGGCGTTTTCCTTGCGCAGGAACTCCGGCATGGTGTGGTCCTTGGCGGCGGCGAACATGATCTCCGCACACAGCAGCACCCACGACAGCAGCGCCCCCAGCAGCGAGATGATCAAGCCGACGCTGATCAGCACCGCGCCCCAGTGGCCCACCACATGCTCCAGCACGGCGGCCATCGACGGGTTCTGCAGCTTGGCCAGTTCCGGTTGGGTCATGATGCCCAGGGACAACACGTTCACCAGCATCAGGAACAGCAGCACGGTGATAAAACCGATGACGGTAGCCTTGCCGACGTCAGAACGTTTTTCCGCACGGGACGAGAAGATGCTCGCGCCTTCGATGCCGATAAACACCCACACGGTGACCAGCATCATGTTGCGCACCTGGTTCATCACGCTGCCCAGGTCCGGGTTTTTCACGCCCCAGATGTCAGCGGTGAAGATATCCAGCTTGAACGCGAACACGGCGATCAGCACGAACAGCACCAGTGGCACCACTTTGGCGACGGTAGTCACCAGGTTGATGAACGCGGCTTCCTTGATGCCGCGCAGCACCAGGAAATGCACGGCCCACAGCAGCACCGAAGCACCGATCACCGCCGCCGGCGTATTGCCTTCGCCAAAGATCGGGAAGAAATAGCCGAGGGTGCTGAACAGCAACACGAAGTAGCCAACGTTGCCCAGCCACGCGCTGATCCAATAGCCCCAGGCTGATGAAAAGCCCATGTAGTCGCCGAAACCAGCCTTGGCATAGGCGTACACCCCGCCGTCGAGGTCGGGCTTGCGGTTGGCGAGGGTCTGGAACACAAAGGCGAGGGTCAACATGCCGATGGCGGTAATCACCCAACCAATCAATACCGCACCAACATCGGCACTGGCGGCCATATTTTGCGGGAGTGAAAAGATCCCGCCGCCAATCATTGAGCCGACGACAAGTGCAACCAGTGCGCCCAATCGAAGTTTTCCGGGAGATTCAGACATCGCATAACTCCAATGCAGGAGAAGAGAGACCACAGAATAAATCCGTGCGCTAATCAAACAGCTGACTCAGATCACTTCATTGGCACATTCCATTGTGAATTAATGACTTAGGGTGGAAAGTCCTGGGCAATAGTTTTCCGCGCAAAGGCGCTTTCCAGAGCGATCTCTGCGTGTTGATTAATCATTTAGTCCTGCGTATGGAGGATTTAAACTAGACCTTTTTCAGGAATGTGCAAACTTTTCGGGAATGCGACAGTAAGTAGCTTGGATGCGACGAATGATCGTCCGTATTTAAATTATAAATAAGCTTAAAATATATAAACTGTCATACCGCAGGGTTATGAGCAGGGTACTTTTATCGCGGCCCCTAATAACGCTACACGCGCTGGATTAATCAGTTGAGTGCGCGCTTATCAGTCAAAACTTTTATTTAATCAGGAGTGTTCATGTCTCAACCCGCTCAAAAACTTCGACTCAGCGCCCTGATTGCCCTGGTGGTGGGGTCGATGATCGGCGGTGGGATTTTTTCGTTGCCGCAGAATATGGCCGCGCGTGCGGAGGTGGGGGCGGTGTTGATCGGCTGGGCGATCACCGCGGTCGGTATGCTGACCCTCGCGTTCGTGTTCCAGACCCTGGCCAATCGCAAACCCAACCTGGATTCGGGCGTGTATGCCTACGCCAAGGCGGGCTTCGGTGACTACATGGGGTTCTCGTCGGCATGGGGCTATTGGATCAGTGCATGGATGGGCAACGTCGGTTACTTCGTGTTGCTGTTCAGTACCCTGGGTTACTTTTTTCCGCTGTTCGGCCAGGGCAACACGCCGGTGGCCATTGGGTGTGCGTCGTTGCTGCTGTGGGCCGTGCATTTCCTGGTGCTGCGCGGGATCAAGGAGGCGGCGTTCATCAACCAGATCACCACCGTGGCGAAGATCGTACCGTTGCTGATGTTCATCGTGATCGCGGGTGTGGCGTTCAAGGCCGATATTTTCACTCGGGATATCTGGGGCCTGGGCAACCCGAACATCGGCAACGTGGTGGACCAGGTGCGCAACATGATGCTGGTCACCGTATTTGTGTTTATTGGTATCGAAGGCGCCAGCGTGTATTCGGCGCGGGCGGAGAAACGCTCGGACGTGGGCCGCGCCACGGTGATCGGTTTTGTTGGGGTGCTGGCCTTGCTGGTGCTGGTGAACGTACTGTCCCTGGGGATCATGAGCCAGCCGGAACTTGCGCAATTGCAGAACCCGTCCCTGGCCGGCGTGCTCGAACATATTGTCGGCCCCTGGGGCGCGATGGCGATCAGCATTGGCTTGGCGGTTTCCCTGCTCGGCGCCTTGCTGTCCTGGGCGTTGCTTTGCGCCGAAATCCTCTATGCCACGGCCCATGACAAGACCATGCCGGCCTTCCTGAAAAAGGAAAACGCCAACCAGGTGCCGGTCAACGCGTTGTGGCTGACCAATGTGATGATCCAGGTTTTCCTGGTGATCACACTGTTTTCCCACAGCACCTACACCACCCTGATTTACCTCGCCTCGTCGATGATCCTGGTGCCGTACCTGTGGTCGGCGGCCTATGCCGTCTTATTGAGCGGGCGCGGCGAAACCTACGAAGGCGCCCACGGCCAGCGCATGAAGGACTTGCTGGTTGGCCTGGTTGCCCTCGGCTACGCGGTGTGGCTGCTCTACGCCGGCGGTTTGAAGTACCTGCTCCTGTCGGCGTTGCTGTATGCCCCGGGCGTGATCCTGTTTGCCCTGGCCAAGCGTGAGCAAGGCCAGCCCTTGTTTACTCACCTGGAAAAAGGCATTTTCAGCTGCGTGGTCACTGGCGCGGGGCTGGCGGCGTATGGGTTGTACAGCGGGGTGTTGTCGTTGTGAGATTGGCGTATCAGCCGCCGTATGACTGGGCGGCGATGTTGGGCTTTCTGTCGGCACGGGCGATCGCTGGGATGGAGACCGTGGAGGCGGGCGTGTATCGGCGCAGCATCAGCGTCGAGGGACGGCATGGCTGGATCAGTGTGGCGCCGGGGACTGGCGATGGGTTGGATGTTGGCGTCGATTTTCCAGAGGGGGCGGCGTTGCCCGAGATCGAGCGCCGCCTGCGCAAGATGTTTGATCTGGACGCCCAACCCCAGCAGATCAATGCGCAACTGGCGACCGACCCATTGATGGCCCGGTTGGTTGCGGCCCGTCCGGGCTTGCGCGTACCGGGCACCTGGGACGGGCTGGAGCTGGCGATTCGTGCAGTGCTGGGCCAGCAGATCACCGTGGTGGCGGCCATTCGCTTGGCGGGCAAGTTGGTGGCGCAGTACGGCCAACCGCTGGAAACGCCTTACGCCGGTATCACCCATGTGTTCCCCACGGCTGAAGTCTTGGCCGTGGCGGACCTGGCCACCCTTGGCATGCCCAAGGCGCGTGGGCGCACGTTGTCAGGTGTCGCCCAGGCATTGCTGGATGATCCTGAGGTGTTCGAACCCAAGGCCAGCCTCAAGGAGGGCGTCACCAGGCTGGTCGCGTTGCCGGGGATTGGCGATTGGACGGCGCAGTACATCGCCATGCGCCAGATGCGCGAAGCGGATGCGTTTGCGTCGGGGGATATCGGGCTGATCAATGCGCTGGCGGCGCTGGAGGGCGGGCCGGTGTCTGCCCGGCAGTTGTTGGCGCGGGCTGAGGCGTGGCGGCCGCTGAGGGCGTATGCGGCGCAACATTTGTGGACGTCGTTGCAGCGGTCAGATTGATACTGTCTGTACTGGCCTCATCGCAGGCAAGCCAGCTCCCACACTTGACCGCGTACATCCGTTGGAATGTGGTCAAAATGTGGGAGGGGGCTTGCCCCCGATGGCGGCAGTCGGTTCACCACTGCGCTCGGTGTGACCCCAATTCGCCTGCCGCCAGATCCCACTGCAACGGTGTACCGCTGATGGTCACCGGCGCAAGCAAACGATGCGCCGGGCCCCACGCGGTCTGTTCAACCACCAGCCCTTGATCGCTCGCTTCCTCGCCTCGCAACGTCGGCTGCTCCGGCACCTGCCCTGCCTCCACCAACAATTTTGCCGTACGCGCCAACGACAACCGCGCCGAACCGCCACGCCCGGATTTCAAGCGTTCGCTCAAGGCTTGAAGCGCACTGGCCGCCATCAAGTACCCGGTGGCGTGATCCAGCGCCTGCAACGGCAGCGGCACCGGTTTGTCCGCTTGTTTCCAGGCCATGCCCGCCGCGGCAATCCCGCTGCTCATCTGCACCAGGCTGTCGAAACCTCGGCGATTGCGCCACGGGCCGCTCCAGCCGTAGGCGTTCAGGCTCACGTCGATCAGGCCAGGGGCGAGGGTTTGCAGGGCGCTGGCGGTGTAGCCCAGTTGCTCCAGGGCGTCGGCGCGGTAGCCGTGGAACAAGATGTCGGTGTCTTGGAGGAGGCTGTCGAAAATCCGGCGGCCTTCGGCACTCTTGAGATCCAGGCGGGCGCAGCGTTTGCCCAGGGTCATTTCCGGCACCACGCCAGGCTCGTTCCAGCTCGGGGAGTCGATGCGCAGCACATCGGCGCCCAGGCCCGCGAGAAAACGACTGGCCACGGGGCCGGCCAGTACGCGGGTCAGGTCCAGGACCTTGAGGCCCGCCAGCGGCCGCGCCACCGAGCCGAGCCAGGCTTTGTCGGGGGTGGTTTGATAGGTCTGGCGCTGCACCAACGCCTCGGCATTCACCGCCAACCCTTGGGGATGCGACTGCCATGCCTGCCACGAACGCATCTGCGCCGCGCAGCCACCCTCATCGACAATCGCCTGCTCCAACTCAGCAGCCTTCCACTTGGCAACATAGGCGGCCATCTCGCTGCGGTCGATGGCTTTTCCCAACACCCGCTCGGCGGCGGCGCGGTGATGGGGCGCGTTGGTGTGCAGGCGAATCCAGCCATCGGCGCCGGCGTAGTCGCCAGCCACCGGGTCCCACAGCGGTGGGGTTTCCCAGCCTACCGGGCGAATAGAGGAGGAGAACCAGAAGGACGCGAGGCGGCGGTCCACGCTGACGCCGGGCAATCGCCCGGTCTGTTGCTGGATCAACTGGGCCACGGCCTGGCCGGCGGCACCGAGGCTGGCGCAGGCCAGGTCGGTCACGGCAAAGGTCGAGGGCAGGGCGCCGGCTTCGGTCAACGTCAACGGGGTGTGTGGCAGGTCGAGTGCGGCTTGGATGGGAGTCAGCAGGTCAGTCATCAAAGGCCCTCCATAATAGAAGGGCCACTATAGAAGATCATCAGGCCGGTGTGACAACCCCAGGCTCCAGCGGCAGGTCGATACTGGCGATAAAACCGCCTTGGGCATGATTGGCCAGGAACAGACTGCCGCCATGGCGCTCGGCGGCGCGCCGGGCAATCGCCAGGCCCAGGCCGTGGCCTTGTGCGGTCTGGCCTGGGGCGCGGTAGAACGGTTCGCCCAATTGGCTCAGGTGCTCGGCGTCAACGCCGGGGCCGTGGTCGCGCACGCTGATCACAATATGCTCGCCGTGAAGGTGGGCGTGTAACTCGATCGGCTGGCCCGGCGGGTTGAAGCGCTGGGCGTTGCGCAGCAGGTTATCCACTGCCCGTTCGATCATGGTCGGCCACCCCTTGAGGTGCAGTTCGGTATCGGTGGTGAGCTGCACCACCTCGTCCGGGGCGCTGAGTTGGGCGTCCTTTTGCAGGGTCTTGAGCAACGGGTTGAGGTCGATCTCTTCGGCGCTGGCGTTGTCGGCATCGACGCGGGCCAATACCAGGATTTCGCTGATCAGTGCCTCCAGGCGATCACATTCGCGGGTCAGGCGAGGCCAGAGTTTTTCGCGTTCCTCGGGGCTGGCGCGTTCGGCCAGGGCCAGGGCGATGCGCAGGCGGGCCAGGGGCGAACGCAGTTCGTGGGACACGTCGCGCAGCAACTGGCGCTGGCTGCCGATCAGGCTTTGCAGGCGCGCGCCCATGCGGTTGAAGTCGGTGGCCAGCACGCCGAACTCATCGCGTCGGTTGGCCAGCTGCGCCAGGCTGTTTTGCTGGTAAGTGGCTTGGCCAAGGTCATGCACGGCACCGCGCAGGCGGCTCAACGGGCGCGTGATGGACAGCGTGACGAACAGGCTGAACAGGGTCAGCACCACCAAGGCGACGACCAATGCCATTAACGGCCATGCCAGGCTGCTGCGGTGCCATTCGTCCAGCTCCGGGTGTGGGATGCGGTAGATCAACAGGTAAGTGTCGCCGGTCTTCTCACTGGTGTATTCAGCGGTCAGGCGGCGCCAAGGCAGGTGGCCGTCATTGCTGTCGTTCTGCCGGGCCTCGAAAGCGGCGGCGCGGCGCGGGAACGTACCGCGCACCACCGGCTCGCCGCTTTCGTTCAGTACCTGCACATCGATGTGATACTGGCGTTTACGCTGTTGCAGCAAATCCTGGGCAGCGTCTTCACCCTGGGCTTCGTAGAGTTGGGTCCACTCTTCGGCCAGGTTATTGAGGCCGGGGTGACGGCTGAGAATCCAGGCATCTTGATTAAGCATGTGCCCAAGCAGGATCGACAACCCGGCAACCAAGGCGATGGCCAGCCAGAAGCTGGCCAGGATGCGCCAGAACAATGAACGCACAGGAAACCCTCAAACAGGAAAAGCCCAGTGGCGGGAGCCACTGGGCTGGGAGCGTTACGGGGGCATTATTGCGCTTTTTGCGGCTGTTGCGCTTTCCAGGCTTGGAATTCCTTCCATTCGGCGCGGCGCTGTTCTTGCTTCTTGACGATCTCGTCGAATTTTTTCTGCTGATCGGGCTTCAGCACGGCACGGATGTCAGCCTGGGTTTTCTGCTTGCCGGCGGCGATTTCGTCCTGCATGGCTTTCTGGTCGGCAGCGGGCAGTTTATCCAGGTACTTTTTGGTCAGGTCTTTACGAGCATGCCATTGGTCGCCCATCAGTTTGCCGATCTGCTCGCGCTGCTCTTTGCTCAGGTCCAGTTGGCTGAAAGGGCCGCCTTTGCCGCGCGGACCGTGTTCACCGCCGTGGCCCGGGCCACCCATCATGTGGCCTTCTGGGCCGCCCATCGGGCCTGGGCCTTCGGGCATTGCAGCCATGGCAACGGTCGGCAGGGCAGCGGCGAACATCAAAGCGATAAGGGTCTTGCGCATGGTGATTCTCCTGTCTCTATTCCGGTGAGTCCGGATGTGAGTAGATTACGGAGATCAAGGTCAGCGGCGGTCAGGTGTGCGTAAAGCTTGGGTAAAGAGGGTTTTGTTGCAAACTGACAAAACCCTTGGGTTTGAATATTCAAACACGCCAGCCTCTACCGTGGAACGCTGGGAGCGTTAGAGGCTGTAGTAGTAACCGCGACTGCGCAACGCCACGATCCGTGGCCGGCCATCCGGGTGTGGGCCGATCTTTTTGCGCAGGTTACTCACGTGCATGTCCAGGCTGCGATCGTAAAGGGTCAGCTTACGGCCCAGGGCAATCTGCGCGAGTTCCTGTTTGTCCAACGGTTCGCCGGGCTGGCGCAGCAAAGCTTCCAGCAATCGGCTTTCGGAGACGGTGAGCGCAAATTCCTGTTCATCGATGCTGACCACACCGCGTACCGGGCTGAAGCACAGGTCGCCCAGCTCCAGCTGGGTAGACACGGCCGCCGGGTGGCTGCGGCGCAGTACCGCGCGCAGGCGGGCGGTGAGCTCGCGAGGGTCGCAGGGCTTGGCCAGGTAATCATCGGCGCCCAGTTCCAGGCCGAGGATACGGTCCAGCGGTTCGCCGCGGGCCGACAGCATCAGCACCGGCAGCTCAGGGTGGTCGTTGCGCAATTGCTTGAGCAGCTCAAGGCCGCTGCCGTCGGGCAGCATTACGTCAAGCACCACCGCTGCCGGGGCGCTGTCGGCCAAGGCTTTGCGGGCGCTCAAGCCGTCATGGCAGGCGCGCACCTGGAAGCCTTCCTGGCTCAACCAACTGGTCAGCAGCTCGCAGAGCTCCTGGTCATCATCTATCAGTAACAGCTCGCTCATGACTCACTCAATTTAGCCATTGTCGACGGCGACGGTGCCCACCGCTGGCGAAGATCCCGCACAGCAGGGCGATCAGTGCGACGGCCCCGCCGGTGACGAACCACTGTTGTTGCTCGGTCAGCCATCGGGTCAAGGCCCCGCCCTGAGTCTCTTTGAGTTGCTGGGCCAGGCGTTGGTTCTCTTGGCGAAGGCGATTCAATTGGCCGCTCTCGCGGCTAGCGTCCGCACTTTGCAGTTGCTTGCTCAGTTCTTCACGCTGGCGTTCGCTTTCTTTCAAACGTTGCTGCAACTCGCTGATCTGGGCGCCGGCACTCAAGGACAGGGGCGTGGAACTGCCGGTGTTCGAGGTTTCTTCAGCGTGGGCCGTAGCCCCGATCATTAACACTGCCAACAGACACAACTGACGTAAGCGCATCGGAACTCCTGATTCCACACGAATATTCAGAACGTTGTCGGCAGGTTACCCAGAATAATGAGCAATTAGGCGTTCGCCGAACCGAATAGGTTCGGCACGCCTTTTGATCAAGGCAGGACTTGCTTGAACGGTTTGATCACGACGTCGGCGTAAACGCCGGCCGCGACGTAAGGGTCAGCCTTGGCCCAGGCCTGTGCATCGGCCAGGGACGCGAACTCGGCAACGATCAGGCTACCGGTAAAACCGGCATCGCCCGGGTCATTGCTGTCCACCGCAGGATGCGGGCCGGCCAACACGATACGTCCTTCGGCTTGCAGCTGTTTCAGCCGTTCGACGTGAGCCGGGCGCACGCTCAGGCGTTTTTCCAGCGAGTTGGCAACGTCGGTGGCAATGATGGCGTAGAGCATGTCAGTCCTCGGTTTTTGGCGTGGTGGGATCGGCGTCATGCAGATGACGTGACAGGTAAATACCCTGGGCAACCAGGAACAGCACGGTCATGCCCAGGCTGCCGAAGACTTTGAAGTCGACCCAGTAGTCCTGGAACGTGAATGCCACGAACAGGTTGGCGGCGCCGCAGAACAGGAAGAACACGATCCAGGCTACGTTCAAGCGCGTCCACACCGGCTCCGGCAGGGTCAACGCATGGCCCATGATCCGCTTGATCAACAGGCGGTCACCGATGAAATGGCTGCCGATGAACGCCAGGGCGAACAGCCAGTTCACCACCGGGGCTTTCCATTTAAGGAAGGTTTCACTGTGGAAGGCCAGGGTCAGGCTGCCGAAGACCAGGCAGGCGACCAGGGTCAGCCATTGGCTTTTTTCCAGTTTGCGCTGGGAGATGAAGATGGCGCCGTAGACCACGACGGAGCTGATGATAAGCACGGCGGTGGCGCTGTAGATGCCCCCGAACGTCAGCTCATGGCCGGCCAGATCGATGACCCTGGGGTCGAGTTTGTAGACGATGAAAAACAGCAACAGCGGGATGAAGTCGATGAATTGTTTCACAGTAAGAGCCAGAAGCTGGATGTGGCGGCATAATAACAAACATCCTAGGTAGCGAAAGCGCCAGCTGACTTGAGGTTACACATCCCCGTGAATGTCGATTTGCACTGCCACAGCACGGCCTCCGACGGCGCCCTGGCGCCCGCGGTACTGGTTGCGCGTGCGTTTGAAAAAGGCGTGCGAGTCCTGTCCTTGACCGACCACGACACCCTCGAAGGCCTCGACGAAGCCCGCGAAGCCGCCCATTCACTGGGCATGCAACTGGTCAACGGTGTGGAGTTGTCCTGCACCTGGGGCGGCGCCACCATTCATGTGCTCGGCTACGGTTTCGATCAAAACGCCGCGCCTTTGGTCGCGGCCATCGCCCAATTGCACGATGGCCGCTGGCTGCGGTCCGAAGAAATAAGCCGCAAGCTCAGCCTTAAAGGCATGCCTGGAGCGCTCGAAGGCGCCCGCGCCATCCAGCAGGAACTGGGTGACAGCGGCAATGCACCGGCCCGGCCGCACTTTGCCGACTGGATGGTGCGGGAAGGTTTCGTCAAGGACCGTGCCGAAGCCTTTCGCAAGTGGTTGGGCGCCGGCAAGTTGGGGGATGTGAAGCAACATTGGCCGACCCTGGAAGACACCGTCGAGACCCTGCGCGCCTCTGGTGCCTGGGTCAGCCTGGCGCATCCCTGGCATTACGATTTCACCCGCAGCAAGCGTCGCAAGCTGATTGCCGACTATATTGGAGCGGGCGGCCACGCAATCGAAGTGGTCAACGGGCATCAACCCGCCGAACAGGTCGGCAGCCTGGCGATTCTTGCCCGCGAATTTGGTCTGCTGGTCAGTGCCGGCAGTGATTTTCATGGCCCAGGCGGCTGGTCCGAGATCGGCGAGTATCGCCCCGTCCCGGAAGACTTGCCGCTCTTGTGGGGGCGATTCAAGCATGACCCCATTATTGCCACCGTCTGAACAGGTAGAACACGTGAGTCAATTCTTCCAGATTCATCCGGAAAACCCCCAGGCGCGCCTGATTAAACAGGCCGTCGAGATCATTCGCGCCGGTGGCGTGGTGATCTACCCAACCGACTCTTCCTACGCCATTGGTTGCCAGATCGGCGACAAAGGCGCGGTCGAGCGTGTAAGACGTCTGCGTCAACTGGACGACAAGCACAACTTTGCGCTGATCTGCAGCGACCTGTCCCAGCTGGGGCTGTTCGCCAAGGTCGACACCGGCACCTTCCGCCTGCTCAAGGCCCACACGCCAGGGCCCTACACCTTTATTCTGAACGCCACCCGCGAAGTGCCGCGCCTGCTGTTGCACCCGAAGAAGCGCACCATCGGCCTGCGGGTGCCGGAGCACCCCATCGCCCTGGCACTGTTGGCCGAACTGGGTGAGCCGCTGATGAGCGTGTCGCTGATCATGCCTGGCGATACCGAACCGCTGGAAGACCCGTACGAAATGCGCCAATTGCTGGAAAAACAGGTCGACCTGATCATCGACGGCGGTTTCGGCGGCGGCAAGGCGTCCACCGTGATCAACCTGGCCGATGGCGAACCGGAAGTGATCCGCGTGGGTTGCGGCGACCCGGCTCCGTTTATGGTCGAGGCCTGAATGTCGGCCGTGGAGACCGTCGACCCCCAGGCAGGCGCCCAGCAGGAACTGCCGTTTGCCATGGTGTATGGCCAGGCGGTCATGGAAATGCCGCTGGATCTGTACATTCCGCCGGACGCGCTGGAAGTCTTCCTTGACGCCTTCGAAGGTCCGTTGGACTTGTTGCTGTACCTGATCCGCAAGCAGAACATCAATATCCTCGACATTCCGGTGGCGGAAATCACTCGCCAGTACATGGGCTATGTGGAGCTGATGCAGTCGGTGCGCCTGGAGCTCGCCGCCGAGTACTTGGTGATGGCCGCCATGCTTGCCGAGATCAAGTCGCGCATGCTGCTGCCGCGCTCGGAGACGGTCGAAGCTGAAGAGGACGACCCGCGCGCCGAACTGATCCGCCGCCTGCAAGAGTACGAACGTTTCAAGGCCGCCGCCGAAGGTATCGACGGCTTGAGCCGTGTGGGTCGCGACGTGGTGGTGCCCAAGCTCGACGCCCCCGAAGCCCGTGCGCGCAAGTTGCTGCCGGATGTGAGCCTGGAAGAATTGTTGATGTCCATGGCCGAGGTGCTGCGCCGTGGCGACATGTTTGAGCACCACCAGGTCAGCCGCGAGGCGCTGTCCACCCGTGAGCGTATGAGCGACGTGCTGGAGCGCCTCAAGGGCGGCGGCTTCGTGCCGTTTGTCGAGCTGTTTACGGCCGAAGAAGGGCGCCTGGGGGTGGTGGTGACCTTTATGGCGATCCTCGAGTTGGTGAAGGAATCCTTGGTCGAGCTGGTCCAGAATGAGCCTTTTGCGGCTATCCACGTGCGGGCGCGAGCCGAATAAAGAGCTGAATCGATGAATCTGACTGAACCCCGCGAACTGGCCCCATTGCTGGAAGCCTTTCTCCTGGCCTCGGGTAAACCGCAATCCCTGGAGCGCTTGTTCGAACTCTTTGAGGAGGCCGAGCGCCCTGAGCCGCCGGTGTTCAAGAAGGCGCTGGAGATCCTGCGCAAATCCTGCGACGGACGTGCCTTTGAATTGCGCGAGGTGGCGTCGGGTTATCGCCTGCAGATACGTGAGAAGTTTTCCCCGTGGGTCGGTCGCTTGTGGGAAGAGCGCCCACAGCGTTATTCACGGGCGATGCTGGAGACCATGGCGCTGATCGCCTATCGCCAGCCGATCACCCGTGGCGAGATCGAAGACGTGCGGGGCGTGGCGGTCAACAGCCATATCGTCAAGACCCTGCTGGAGCGCGAGTGGATCCGTATCGTCGGTTACCGCGACGTGCCCGGCAAACCGGCGATGTTTGCCACCACCAAGGTGTTTCTCGACCACTTCAACCTGAAGAACCTCGACGATTTACCGCCGCTGGCCGAACTGCGCGAGATGGAAGCCGAGCCGGTGCTCGATTTCGACGATGCGCCGGTGCCCGCGAGCCTGCAGGAACTGGCCGACGCGACCGCAGAGCCGGAAGAACCGAAGGACGAGACCAGTTTCCACACGTTGTTGCTGGAGCTGGATGACATGGAGCAGGGGATCAAGACCGACTTTGATGATTTGTTGCGTGACGGTGCTGCCGAGCCTGAAGCGCAAGTGAACGTGGACGTTGAGCCTGAGGTCGAACCTGAGCCCGAGCCCGAAGAAGATATCCTCGGCGTGGCCGAAGCCCGCGAGAAACTTCTCGCCGCCGTCGCCGCCCTCGAACATCCGCCGCTGAGCGATGAGGAAGACGAAGCCCGGGCCCTGGCCGAAGCGATCGAGGCCGAGCGCCGCCAGTTCGAAGACTGACGCGATTTATTTACCGCCACTGACCTCATGTGGGAGGGGGCTTGCTGTGGTGAGTGGGGCTTGTCCCCCGACAGGTTCACCGCCGACTCAAGGGGCTGCTTCGCAGCCCAGCGCAGGGCAAGCCTGCTCACCACAGCAAGCCCCACACATTTGACTTTGATTGTCAGGGAAAACGCATGAGCTCCACCAAAGACCCTTGCATCAGCCTCTGCAAATTCAACGACGACATCTGCGTTGGCTGCGGCCGCAGCAAGCGCGAGATCCGTGCCTGGAAGAAACTCGACAAAGCCGACAAGCGTACCGTCTTGGCCGAAGCCGAGCTGCGTTTGCTGGCCCTGGGCGCCACCGGTCGGCGGAAAAGCAAATGACTGGGCGCATATCGACTAGTCTCTGATGCGCAACGCGCGCCATGCGCGTATGATTCGCGACCCTTTGCCGAGCTATTCGGCCAAAGCCCCGCTTTCAACACTCTTCAGGCCACGCCTGAATCGACCCACCGGGAGGTGCTTAAGATGAACGACAAAGACCAGAACGACAGCCAGGAAATCGGCCCAGCAGGCGAAAAACTGCAAAAGGTGCTGGCGCGTATCGGCGTGGGCTCGCGCCGCGACGTCGAAGCCTGGATCACCCAGAAGCGCATCAAGGTCAACGGCGTCGAGGCCACCCTCGGCCAGCGCGTCGACCTGCACGATGCAATCACCATTGATGGCAAGGTCATCAAGCGTGAAGAGGCCGCCGAATCGGTGCGCCGCGTGATCATGTACAACAAGCCCGATGGCGAGATCTGCACCCGTGACGACCCGGAAGGCCGTCCGACCGTGTTCGACAAGATGCCTAAGCCTAAAGAAGGCCGTTGGATCAACATCGGCCGTCTCGACATCAACACCACCGGCTTGCTGATGTTCACCACCGACGGTGAGCTGGCCAACCGCCTGATGCACCCGTCCTACGAGATGGACCGCGAATACGCCGTGCGTGTACGCGGTGAAGTCGATGACGAAATGATCGAGCGCCTGAAGGCTGGCGTGGTGCTGGAAGATGGCCCGGCCAAGTTCACCGACATCAAGCAAGCCCCAGGCGGTGAAGGTTTCAACCATTGGTACCACTGCGTGGTGATGGAAGGTCGCAACCGTGAAGTCCGTCGCCTGTGGGAATCCCAGGGCCTGGTGGTGAGCCGCCTGAAGCGCGTGCGTTTCGGTCCGGTGTTCCTCAACTCCGACCTGCCGATGGGCCGCTGGCGCGAAATGAGCCAGTACGAAGTCGACATCCTCAGCGCCGAAGTCGGCCTGACGCCGGTCGCGATGCCGCAGATGAACGCCAAGAGCAAAGACAAGCTCGAGCGTATGCAGCGTAAATCGTCGCGCCCTGTGGCTCGCACCGAACGTGTTGCCCGCACCCTGCGCCCGGCGCTGAATGCACCGGCGACCGGCGGTCGTATCTCGCGTGAGCCGCAGATCGAAGGCGAGCGCCGCCCCACCGCGCCATCGCGTCAGGAAGGCGAGCGTGCTCCGCGCACCCCGCGTCCTGCCCCGGCGGGTGGTCGCAGCAACCGCGGTGAAGCCGATCGTCCAGCGGACAACGCCAGCACCAAGCGTCCAGCCAAGCCGGCGGCCAACAAGCGCCCCGGCCCGAAACTGGTCGCGGACGAGCCGTCGGGCAAGCGCCGTGGCGCCCCGGCCGGTTCGGGTCAACGCCCGGGTTTTGGTCGCAAGAAGCCGCAGTGATGTAAGTGCTGCATAAAAAAACGCCAACCTTCGGGTTGGCGTTTTTTTTTGCTTTGGAATACCGTCAAAAATGTGGGAGGGGGCTTGCGCCGGTACAAACCGGGGACATCGTTTACATTTCTAACCGGGGACATGGTTTACAGGTTAATACGCATGATCAGGAGGTAACTGATCATGCCCTGGAACCAAGAGTCCCTCATGAACCAACGAATCAAGCTGGTTGCTGACTGGCTTTCGGGTAATTTCACGAAAAGCCAGCTGGCCCGCCGCTTCGGTGTCAGTCGACCGACCGTAGACAAATGGATTTCTCGGCATAACGGCGAT
>NZ_JAIOKW010000017.1:0-113826 GCF_020093335.1 Pseudomonas fluorescens group sp.
CCTCACCCCCCCCCATTCGGCAACATCCCATTCGCCAAATCATCCACCACCGCCTTCGCCATCTCCCCCAAATAATGCGCCGCCCAGGCAAAACGATCCGCGCCCGTGTCCATGGCTGCGTCCAACGCCAGCATTTTGGAACAGTGCAGCAGCTCGGAGGCATGCTCCAGGGCATCGCGAATGGGTACACCGGAATTGACGCGGAATAGACGGTGGCGGTTGGGCTGCTTGCCGCAGGTGGCGAAGGTGATGATGCCGAGGGTTTTGTTGAGGGGTGGGTTGATCATTGGGCACCTCCGGAATGCGTGGAGGTGTTGAGGATGGTGTTGTGAGGGTACGGCCTTTCAGAAATGCTCATTGGCTTGACTCCTAATGTAGAAAAGAGCCGCCACGTTCGTTTCCAGGCGAATGGGTGGCAGCTATGCGCAGGCTGGAAAACCGGGACAATAGGAACCCGGCAGACCCGAAGGTCTCCCGCGCACAGCCGCCATAACACGGATATGCTGGCACAAAAACACCAGCAGTCGTGATAAAAATAGTGGCACCTGTGCGCTATTGTTCCACGGGTTTCCAGGCCCGACCGTCGAATGTCGACGACACGCCAAAAGTAGCCTAGAGATTGATTAGCAGGAAATCGGCTTTGTGGCTAAACGTGTCTGATGTGGTAGAGAAAATAAAATTAAATGAAACACCAAAAACTCTTTATTCAAAAAACATAAAAGCAGCTGACGAGACCAGTACATACATGAAACCCCAACCAAAGATATTAAACTTAGATTCCTTTTACTCGGACATACTAAAAGAAGACGAATTAGGAGCAACCATCCGCACGCACATTTATATAGAGTCAGCTCTTGAGCAGCTGATTGAAATACTAGTCTCAGATTATGAACACATCAAAAAAATGCAGCTCGACTTTTCTCAAAAGGTAAACCTAGCAGTTGCGATCGGGATGCCAAAAGAGTTCGCCCCCGCACTTTTAGCAGTTGGGACGATTCGAAATAAATTTGCGCACAGGATTGACACAAAAATTGACAAGGAGAAAACAAACAACCTTTACAAACAGTTTTCACCTGATCAAAAAAGTGCGATACATGTATCATTCAATAATACGCTAAAAAATACTCCACTAGGTCAAGTGAGGAATTTTTCCGAAATCACACCCAAAGAGCAATTTGCAATTTTGTCGGTAGCATTAGTAATGCAAATCCTCACCCTAATACAGACACACAGCACATAAAAACAAAAGAGAGCCGCATTGATTAGAATCTAACAATACTGCATTAAAGGCGTAAACCTCAGCGAGAACTGCGCCACTAGTATGAAATTTACAGCATCAACTCATAAGGCCCCAGCGCCTTACTAGTCTGCACCAACCCCTGCCTCATCAACATCTCAAGATAATTTCCCGCCGCCATCGGAGGCCGCTTCAACGCCCGCCTTTGCTTCTGCGCCGCTCCCAACACCGCCGCCTGATCCAGATCCCAGAGATCCGAAATAAAGTCATCCGGATGCATCGGCTCAATGTCGTAGGCAGCCAGTATATGCGGCGGGAAGTCTTTCAAATTGAAGGTCACGATAACCTCAGCTTTACTCCGAATCGCCGCCGCCAGCACGTGACGATCATCAGGATCGGGCAGATCCAAGCTCGAACACAGATCCTCATATCCCGTAACCAAAGCGTCAGGTATCGCCTTGTCCATCATCGCTGACGTGCAATTCACTTGCTCAGCCGTGAGATCGGGTCGGTTCTTGAGTACGTTGCGCTTCCACTCCTCATGAATCTGGCTAGTCCATCTCGCTCGATACAACCCTGACAAGCCAAGCCACATCAGCAAATCCCTGAGGGCCGCCGGGTAGAGAACGCAGGCATCATATACCGCGGTAAAAGGCGAACACCTCATCCGTCATACCCCATTCCCAACTCCTGGGCCTGTTGCGCCAGCGCTTCCATTGCTTCCTGGCTTTCCTCATCTCGCCGCTGCTTGAACGCCATCAAATCCGAAAACCGGATGCGCCGATGCCGACCGGTTTTTGTAAAGGGAATGGCGCCTTCCTCCAGCATCTTGACCAAGTGCGGTCGTGAAACGTTAAGCAGGTCGGCGGCCTCCTGCGAGGTGAGTTCGGCATGCACCGGGACGACCTTGACGGCATTGCCGATCGCCAACTCGCCCAGGATATCGACCAATAAGCGCAGTGCTGAGGTTGGGAGTACGAGCGTGTGGGGTTTGTCTTCTTTGTCGAAAATGTCGATGCGCTGGGTTTCAAACTTGGTCGACAGCAGCGAGGCCAGTTCGCGTTGGCCTTGCACGGCGGCTTCGACTTCCTTTTCCAGCGGAAGGATCGTTTTGGGAAGGTGGTTGGTGATCATGATGCAACTCCGGCGACGCTTAATTCAGTTACGATCAACGCTAAACGAAACAAACGAAAATCGCAATATTCGAAACGGAAATACCGACTGAAGCCCTGTCCACTTTTCCCACACCAACCGCCGAATTAAGCCGATATCAGATTCTGATTACCCCTCGTAGGCTCACTCCCTCGCACAAGGAAGTGAGCCTTCATGTCAGAACGCTTGTACCCACCCACCGAAGAGGACTTACGCAAACGACGGATCCTGACCCCGCAGCCGTCGCGTGTGCCGTATTCGCCGTCTGTTGATTTTTTCGAGCCATCCCCTGCCCCGACACCCACGCTAACCAAACCTCCCGGCTGCGTTTTCATCAAGCCCTGCCAACTGCCTGACGGCATCACCCATTACTTCAACCCGGCCGGGTATGTCCCGTTGGAGCTGATCAAGGAGTACGGCCACTTAAGCCTGCTGGGTGGGCGTGAGGTGGATAGCAGGGGCGCGGTTGCCTTGCGCAAGATCGGCGGCAGCGCATTGCCCGCAGGTTTGGGGCAGTTGGCATTACGCTCGGCGGTTTGGGAGTCGGCGGCCACTGCCGTCGGGGCCGTCGCCGGTGGCCTGTTGACGGGTTTGGTGGCGCTGGCTTGGCCGTCGGAGCTGGGTGACAGCGCGTTCTACAGCGAGGAGCAGTTGCGTTCGATGCAACGGGCGCGCTCGCAGATGCGGTTGCATATCGAGCAGCGCGAGGACGGCACGCTCAAGGGGTATGGGTTTTACACGGGCAACCATGCCGATTGGCAGATGATTGATGTGGTGCAGTTTCAAAGCCGTGGCGATCAGTTTGTGGCGGATTTGGATGAGGGCGTGGAGCTGATCTGGACACCCGCCGCTGATCCCAGTGACACGCTGGGTATTCCAGCCTTGGAGGCTGCGCCGCAGGCGCCGGTGATCTGGATTTATCCGCCGACGGAGAAAGCCGCGCAAATTCTGGTGAACCCGATTTATCCGCCGGAGTATCGGGATTTTATTCTGGTGTTCCCGGCGGAGTCGGGGGTTCGGCCGCTGTATGTGGTGGTAAACCAGCCAAGGAAAGGGCTTAGAAACCCAGACCATGATTACTTTTCTCCACCCGAAACCGAAGACATAACAGGCTTCCCGGGTCTGATTCCCCAAAAGCCTGTGACACCAAGAAAAGGCGGAGCCGGCTTACGTGAACGTTGGATAGACGCAAAAGGAAGAAAAATATTTGAGTGGGACTCCAAAAAAGGCGAGCTGGAAGTCTATCGAAACAGCGATTTGGCACACCTCGGCGCATTTGATCCTTATACCGCCGAGCGTCGAGGACCGGCGGACCCGAAACGTCGTATTTACAGATAAAAAGGAACTCGGAAAATGCTGATGAAAATCAGACTGCGATGGTACGAAAAACACAGTAATGACTTGAAGGCGGATGAGTACTCAGCCGATATCGCAGATCCAGACAATGTTTTTGAAGCATTGGGTTTAGGCGAAGAAACCGCGATATACGCCGACGTATTCAACGTTCAGCCTAACTGGATTACGATTATTCAGCCGTACTTCCAGCACATGATCGAACCCGACCATCACGACTACCAACTGTCCTTCCGCTACCAAGGCGCCTGGCCACCGCCCCCAAAGCAACCCCAAAAGACGTCCTAATGCAATGAAACCCGCACTGCAAAAGCCCCTCCTCTACCGCTCAGTCAACACCCGAACCCATGGCGTGCGCCACGGCAGTTGCCGCGCCTACCGGTATGAGCGGCACACCAAAAGCGAAAAAGACAAACAATCAAACCGCGGTTCGATGCATAGCCATCAACGGCATGGCTTTGATTACACCCCGCTGTTCCGGTTTCTCCTGTCCAAAGTCGGCCACCCATGGGATCAGGTGTTCAGCGAAGCCAAGGCCCGCCTGGATCGTCCAGATCCGGTATTCTGGATGGTCGCGCAACATGAAAGCGACAAGCAGGATTACGTGAGAACGGATGAAAACAGCTACTACAGCGGCTTGTATGTCGACGAAGGCGGCCTGCTGCAAAAGGTCAACCCACAGCTGACGCCCGAGCAGATGAAACCCTGCTGCAACTGCTGCACCCACACCTTCAACGGTGTGGTATGCCCACAGGGTCTACCCCACAATGGCTAACCCTCAACCCGACTTAACCCCACTCCCCGCCTCCGCCACCGGTACCCGATTCGCCGGGTCCGTCACGTCATACACATGCTGCTCACACCCCGAACCCTTGAACTGGAATTCCACCAGGTACACTTTTGCCCTCTCCGGGCGGAACGTATTCATCGCCGGCCCGCAGGTGTAGTAGTAACCCGTGCGGGTGTCGTTCGCGTAACCCGATACCGTGAGTTTCTTGCCGGGGTCGGCCTGGATTTCCAGTTGTGGAAAACGCTTGAACGTGGCGCTGGCAACGGTTTGGTTGAGCTTGGCGATCCAGTTGAAGACCTTGCCTTCGCCGGTGTCCATCACCGTGCCGAGGGCTTCCATGCGTGGGTCGGGGTCGCCTTCGCGGCTGATCGAGAAGTCGACGGCAGGAGTGCCGCCACTGGACTTCATGATGACCTTGGCGTGTTCCGCATCCACAGCCACGGTTTTCTGGCGAAACTGAATGCCGTCCTTGAGCAGGCTGGGCGATGAGTCACGTTGGTTGGATTGACAGGCGCCCAGGGCCAGGGCGAGGGAGAGCAGCACGATTCGCTTCACGGGGATGTCCTTATCGGGGAAGAGTGTGATGACTGGACCCGAATTTAAACGGATTGTTCCGTTTTAGGAGGGGATTAGCGGTGCGGCCGTTTCAAGTGCGGTCAAACACCAACCGCGCGCGCAACCCACCCTGCTCCCGGTTATGCAGCGCCAACCGGCAGCCGATCTTGCCGACGATCATTTGCACAATGGCCAACCCCAAGCCCGCGCCATTGGCATTGCCCCGGCTGTAGAACCGTTCGAACAGGCGCTCCATTTGCGCCTCATCAATTCCCGGCCCCTGGTCTTCCACGCTCAGGCAATGAGCACCAATCACCACCTTCACTTCACTGCCTGCCGGGGAAAAGTTAAGGGCATTGGTCACCAGGTTCTGCAATGCAATCGCCAACGCCGCCGGTTCGGTTTTCACCCAACATTGCTCCTCCCCTTCAAGCACCAGTTCCACACCTTTTTCCATGGCCAAAGGGGTCAACTCGGCAAGTTCTTCGCGCACCAGTTCAGTCAATTGCACACGCTCACACACGGGGTTGTTCAACTGCGGCTCGATGCGGGCCATGGTCAGCAGTTGGCTGCCGATGCGGGTGGCGCGGTCGACGCCGTTGACCAAAAAGTCCAACGCCTCACGTCGCTGCGCCTCAGTGATGGCACTCTGCGCATTCTGGGCGTGAATCCGCAGGATCGCCAACGGTGTACGCAGTTCGTGGGCGGCGTCGGCGATGAAGCGGCGTTCGCGCTCCAGCAGCTCATCCACTTGCACCAACAGCCGGTTAAGCGCGGTTTGCATGGGTTCAAGATCGCTGGGCAAAGGCTTGAGGTGCAAGGGTTGCAAGGTCTCGGCAGTTCGCCCACGGATGGACAGGGCCATGGCGCGCAAAGGTTTGAAGCCCCAGCCGATTACCCACCAGATCAACAGCGTCAGCAGCGGCACGCCGATCAGCGTCGGCCAGAGGGTGTGGCGCATGATGCGCTGGATCACGTCCTGGCGAATGTCATCGCGCTCGCCGACCCAGATCAGCAATCCCTGTTGCGGATCGGCAAGGAGGAAGGCGCACCAGTCATTGCCGTTGTCCATCAGGTCGTGGGAACCGAGGGTCGTCGGCGGTGCCGCCAGCACGGGCGCTTCGGCGGAGCGCACGAGCAATTCACCCGCGCTGTTCCATACTTGGAAGGTCAGGCGGGTTTCATAGGGGTGGGCCACGCCATCTTTACCCACGCGACTCATGGCCTGGTCGAACGCCTGGTACAACCGCTCCCAATCCGCTTCCCCTGGATCCCGTTGGCGCAGCACGCCTTGCAGCAGGCGCGCGCTCTGGGCGAGCTGGGCGTCGTAGACTTCTTCGATTTCATGGTGGCTGTCGCGCAGCACCAGCCAGCTGATCAGGGCGTCACCCGCCAATATCAGCAGCAAGACCGGGATGAGGATACGTGCACGAACCGAGGTCATGGTTTGAGCGCCAGCACATAGCCGACACCGCGCACGGTGCGAATCAGCTCGGTGGATAACTTTTTGCGCAGGTTGTGGATCAGCACTTCCAAGGTATTGCTCTCGACCCGATCCTGCCAACCGTACAGCGCGCGGGACAACCGCTCGCGGGTCACGACTTTGCCGGGGCGCACCATCAGTTGGTGCAGCAGTTGGTACTCCATCGGGGTGACGATGATGTCGGCGTCCTGATAGCGCACTTGCTGGGTGGCCGGGTCGAGGCTGATGCCGGCGTGTTCCAACATCGGTTGTGCGCGGCCCTGGCTGCGGCGCAACAGGGCGCGCACGCGGGCTTTGAGCTCTTCGACGTCGAAGGGTTTGACCAGGTAGTCGTCGGCCCCCGCGTCCAAGCCGGCGATGCGCTCGGCGGTACCGTCGCGGGCGGTGAGGATCAGCACCGGCACGTCATGTTGCTCGGCGCGCAGTTGCTGCAACAGGTCGAGGCCGTCGAGGCGCGGCAGGCCGAGGTCGAGCAGCAACAGGTCGAAGCTTTCCGTGCGCAAGGCATGCAGGGCCGCAACGCCATCCTGCAACCAATCGAGGGTGTAGCCTTCGGCGCCCAATGCCACGCGAATGCCTTGGCCGAGGGCACGGTCATCTTCGACAAGGAGTAGGCGCATAGCAGAATCTCTGTAGGAATCGGCGGCATCATGCCGGGTTCTGGCATGGGTTATTTCGGCAAAGATGTTACGGCGCGTTGCCAACTAAGGTTGCGCTAAGGTTGGTTTTGCACTGTGAAACCTCCCACCTCTGCTGAGAGCTTTTCCATGCGCAAAATTCTCCTGCTGTCCCTGATTCTCGCCAGCCCCCTGGCCGTCGCCGGCCCGCAGTGCACCACCGCCGAGCGTTCGCAATGGCAAGACGAAAAAGCCTTCCAGGACAAGCTCAAGGCTGAAGGCTACACAATCAGCAAGTTCAAAGTCACCGATGGCAACTGCTATGAGATCTACGGCTTCGACAAGGACAAGCGCAAGGTCGAGATCTACCACGACCCCGTCACCGGCAAAGCCGTGAAGACTGAGATCAAGGGCTGATGCCAGGCGAATCCCTGCGCCTGTGGGACCCGCTGGTGAGACTGTTTCATCTGTCGATCGCCGGGGTCTTTGTCGCCAATTACTTCTTTAACGAAGCAGGCGATGACTGGCATGTCTGGCTGGGCTACTACGCCATGGCCTGGCTGCTGGTGCGGTGGGTGTGGGGATTTGTCGGACCGCGCAGCGCGCGTTGGGCGGACTTCTGGCCGACGCCAAAGCGCCTGACGGCCCACATGCGCTCGCTGCTCAACGGTCGGCCCCAGCATCGCCTGGGCCATTCGCCGATTGGCGCGCTGGTGATGCTGTTGATGTTGCTGGCGCTGCTGAGCATCGGCATCAGCGGTTTCCTGATGCAGGAAGTCGACGCCTTGTGGGGAGCCGATTGGCCGCTGCAAATCCACGAAACCGCTGCCAACGTGCTGCTCGGCCTAGTCTGCGTGCATGTGCTGGCGGCGGTGTTCGAAAGTATCCAGGTGCGGGACAACCTGCCGTTATCCATGCTCACCGGTCGCAGGAAGCGCCTGCCGGATGAACCTGCGCAGTAATCCTTTATCCACAGGTCCCCTATGCGCTCCGCCTTATTGATTTGCGGCCTGCTGGCGTTGTTTTTCGCCGCCTGGCAGAGCCATCCGCCCCATATATTGGCGCCGTTTGCCCAGGCCAGCCCGAACACCGCAAAAGTCGCAGCGCCGGCGCAGTACAGCAGCCGGTTCGTGTCCACCCAGCTCACCGACTTTGTGCACTCGTCGTCCGTCACCGCCCTGCCCGGCGGCGACTTGATGGCGGTGTGGTTCGCCGGCTCCCGCGAAGGCGCGGCCGATGTGCAGGTGCGCACCGCACGCTTTGATGCACGCAGCGGCGAATGGGGCGCCGAACAGGTGCTGGCCACGCGCGAAAGCACCCGCGACGGCACCCAGCGCTACATCCGCAAGTTGGGCAACCCAGTGATCGCCCTGGGCCCGGATAAACGCCTGTGGATGTTTTATGTGTCGGTGTCAGTCGGCGGCTGGGCTACCAGTGCGATCAACCTGATGGTGTCGGACGACCTCGGCGCCAGTTGGTCGGCGCCAAGGCAACTGGTGACTTCGCCGTTCTTCAATATCAGCACCCTGGTGCGCGCCGCGCCGGTGTTCCATGCCGACGGTTCCATCGGCCTGCCGGTGTACCACGAGTTCATGGGCAAGTTTGCCGAATACCTGTACCTGAGCGCCGATGGGGCGGTGATCGATAAATTCCGCATCAGCCGCGGCAAGAATTCCCTGCAGCCGACCATCGTGCCGCTGGATGGCCAGCGCGCCGTAGCGATGTTGCGCTATGCCGGTGACACCCATCACCGCGTGCTCGCCAGCCGCACCGAAGACGCCGGGCAAACCTGGAGCGAGCCGTATCCGTTGGAGCCGGCCAACCCCAATTCATCGCTGGCAGCAGTGGCCACGCAGGACGACGGCTTGCTGGTGGCCCTCAACGATCTGCAGGACGGCCGCTTCAAACTCAGTCTCTATGGCACCGACGCCCAGCTCAGCCAATGGCGCACGGTGGTGCAGCTGGATGAGTCTCCCGACCCGCTCGGCCAGCCATTCTCACCCGAGGCCTATAAAGAAATCATCGGCGAAGGTTTCCGTGCTTCCAGCGGCGCCCGGCGTTTGCCGTTGGAGCAGCGCTTCCTCAGCAACCTCGACTACCGCGTGTGCAAACCCCGTGGCTGCGATTTCGAATACGAGTACCCGTATTTCAGCCGCAGCCCGGACGGCATGTACCACTTGGTCTACTCGTGGAATAACACCTTTATCAAACATGTCAGCTTCAACGAAGCCTGGCTGGCGGAGCGGCTGTGATGGTTTATTTGTGGCAGGCGCATTTGAGTTTTGTACTGTTGGGTTTTGTGTTCCTGAGCCTGTTTCGATTCACCGCGCCGTGGCGGCCGTGGTTGCTGCCGCTGTTGGCGGCGGTCAGTTTTATCCCGGTCAATGAATTGCCGCTGGCGGCGTATGTGCGCAGTTTTACCGATGACCTGGCGATCAGCACGTTGGTGTTGCTGGCGTGGGTTGCACTCAGTCGACTGGGCGTGGTGCAGCCGCTCAATCGACGGCACCACGTGCAGACGCTGATGGTGTTTGGGCTGTTGAGCCTGGCCCTGTACCCGGCCACGTTGGGCCTGACCTATTTCGATCCGTACCGCTGGGGCTTCAACCCCCGGCCGATGATTGTGCTGGTGGGCGCGGCCGCACTGCTGATGCTGTGGCTGCGCAATGCCCAGGCGGTGTGGATGCTGGCGATCGGCACGCTGGCCTTCGCGCTGCGGCTCAAGGCGTCGGAAAACTATTGGGATTATCTGGTCGATCCGCTGTTGGCGGGTTACTGCATCGTCGCTGGACTGATGCAATTCAAACTGTGGGAGGGGGCTTGCTCCCGATGGCGGCGTGTCAGCCAGCACCTCCGGCACTGAACCACCGCCATCGGGAGCCCCCCTCTCCCACATTGGATTTGTGTTGTTTTAGAGAATGGGAAAAATGATGAGTGCGTTGCAATCACGCCGCCTGCGCTACGGCGTGGGCGCGATCGGGTTGGTGTTTGCCTTGCTGGCCGCATTGCGGCTGGTGTTTGTGCTGGGTTTTTCCGGCCTTGATTTGAGTACCCCGGCACTGCTGGAAACCCTGGGCATCGGCCTGCGTTTCGACCTGCGCCTGGCGGTGCTGCTCCTGCTGCCGCTGGCGCTGCTGGCCTGGATTCCCCGCTGGAACCTGACCACCCTCCCGGCCCTGCGCTGGCTGGCCCGCGCCTATCTGGTGGTGGCGCTGGCCGTGGTCGGCCTGGTGTACATTGTCGACTTCGGCCACTACGCCTACCTCGGCGTGCGCATCAACGCGACCGTGCTGCGTTACCTGCAAGACGCGCAGATTTCACAACAGATGGTGTGGGAAACCTACCCGGTGCTGTGGATAACCGCGTGCTGGCTGGCGGCGGTGGCCTTGTGGGTGTGGGCGCTGGTCTGCCTTGAGCGGTTGACCCTGGACCGCGCGCCCAGCACCCGCGGCAAACTGTCATTGGTGACTGTTTCCGTCATCGGCGTGATCGGTGTGCTGCTGGCCCTGCTTGGCCGTGTCGCCCATCTCAACCTGGAGAACCCGGTGCCGCTGCGCTGGAGCGACGCGTTCTTTTCCGGCAACCCGCAGGTGGCCGCCGTGGGCCTGAACCCGGTGCTGTTTCTGTACGACACGCTCAAGGTCGGCCAATCGCAATTCGATGAGGTCCAGGTGCGCGAGCATTACCCACAGGTCGCCCACTACCTGGGCGTCGACCGCCCCGATGCCCAGCAACTGAACTTCATGCGCGAACAAGGCGTGCAGCCCTATCGACTGGCCGGCGAGCGAGCGCCCAACGTGATCTTCGTGATGCTCGAATCCCTCGGCACCAGCGCTGTCGGCGCCTACGGCAACCCACTCAACCCCACGCCGAACCTAGACAAACTGGCCACGCAAAGCTGGTTCTTCAAACACTTCTACGTGCCTGTCACCGGCACCGCCAAGACCGTATGGGCGAGCATCACCGGCGTGCCCGACGTCACCCGCCAGGAGACCGCCACGCGCAACCCGCTGATCACGCGGCAACACACGCTGATCAACGCGTTCGAGGGTTACCAGAAGTTCTACATGATCGGTGGCAACGCCGGCTGGGCCAATATCAATGCCTTGATCCGCCAGAGCATCGACGGCGTGCAGATGTTTGAAGAAAGCCATTGGCGCTCGCCACGGGTAGACGTGTGGGGCATTTCCGACCTGGATCTGTTCAAGGAAGGTGACGAACTACTGCGCGCGGTCCCGAAGGACCAACCCTTCTTTGCCTACCTGCAAACCTCCGGCAATCACCGTCCGTTCACCATTCCCAAGCACAACGATGGCTTCCAGGTCCGCGACGTGACGCTGGAGCAGGCCCAAGCCGCCGGTTCACGCAGTGTCGAGCAATACAACGCCGTGCGCCTGCTGGACTACAACATCGGCCGGCTGATGGAAATCGCCAAGGCGGGCGGTTACTACGACAACAGCATCTTTGTGTTCTTCGGCGACCACAACACCCGCATCAGCCAGATTCCGCACATGGCGCCGGCTTTCGAACAACTGGGACTGGAGAGTAATAACGTGCCGTTGCTGATCCACGCACCCGGCCTGCAACCCCGGGTGATCGAAGAAGCCGTCGGCCTGGCGGACTTGCTGCCCACCGTGGCCGGCTTGGCGGGTGTGCCGTTTAGTCACGGCACGATGGGGCGGGATATCCAGCAACCGGCCCCAGAAGGTGAACGCATGGTGCCGCTGGTGTTGCGCGAGGGGACCTTCCCGGTGATCGGCGGCGTGACCCGCCACTTCCTGTTGCAGATGCAGCATGACGGCAGCTCACCGACCCTGCATGACCTGGCATCGCCCACCCCGCGTGACGACGTGGCCGCGCTGCATCCCGATGAGTTTAAGCGTTTGCAGGGGCTGACCCGAGGCCTGCATGAGAGCGCGCGGTTGATGCTGTTCAGGAATGTGCGGGAGTGATTATTTGTCCTGGAACGTTTCGAGGTACGCCAGGATGTTCTCGATCTTCTCCTGGTCACTGATGCCCCAGAAAATCATCCGCGTGCCACTCACCACTTTCTTCGGGGCCTCGATGTAGGCCGCGAGTTTGTCGCGGGTCCAGACCACACCGGAGTTCTTCATCGCATCGGAGTACTGATAGTCAGCGGTCGTCCCCGCAGGGCGTCCGATGATGCCGTTGAGTTCCGGGCCAAAGCCGCCGCGCGCGCCTTCGCCGATACTGTGGCAACCGCCGCAGGTCTTGGCGAAAAGCTTGCCGCCCGCCTCGGCATCGCCCGCAGCAAACGCCGAGTGGGTATTGAGTAACAGGACGAGGGAGAGTAACGCGTACTTCATGATGGCTCCGCATCGGGCAAGGAGTGAGCGATTATGCCTGTATCCGCTGCGCTGCGCCGTTCGAGGAAACACTCTCTAAACCGCTCTAAAACGACCACCCATCGCCCCACAGACATCCAATCGAACCTATTCCAACCCATTCCACTCCACCTTACTGAACCCATGATGGAGGAGTAAGGATCATGGCTCAGCCATCGATTTTGGTACTGGAAGACGACGAAATCATTCGCGCGTTAATGGTGGATGTGCTGGAAGATTTCGGTGCAGTCGTCACGTCTTTTCCTTCGGCGGATGAGGGAATGATTTACCTGGAGCGGGCCGATGATCCGGTCGACCTGATTGTCAGCGATATCCAGATGCCTGGTTTACTCAATGGCTACGATTTGAGCCGCGTGGTTGCACACCGCTGGCCGTCGGTGCCCGTGCTGCTGACCTCCGGTAACACGAAAATTGCGTCGCAGCTGGGAGGGTCGGTGCGGTTTCTGCCCAAGCCGTGGAGCACTGAGCACTTGATTGAGTGTGTGCAAACAGCATTGACACAGCAAGGCATGTCCATGCATTGATAGCTTCGCGATATCACGCTTACCGAACTTCGTTGCAGGCTCGGAGGTCATTATTGATGCAAGGAGCGACTTTTCTGATCCGTCGGTCAGCCTTTTCGCCTTGTGCGCTCAGTTGCCGACGACGAGTTGTGTAGAATTGTCGCCCATTTCCATGCGTCATTCATGGCCGAGAGGCCCACAGTTCGAGCTCATTCAATGCATTCACAGGCCCCTGACGTCGGTGCGCCCTCAACGCTGGAAGCGCTGCGCACCGGTACGGCCCTGCTGCACGTGGCGCTGGAAAAGCGCTTGCCGTTTTTTTCCGAGCGTTTGGATGCCAGCTGGTATCAGCGCTTACTCCAGGCGTACTACGGCTTTTATGCGCCGATGGAAGCGGTACTGTACGACGGTGAGTTGATCCCCGAAGGCTTCGACCCGGTGATGCGGGTGAAAACGCCTACGCTGGTGAACGACCTTCACGCCCTTGGCCTGAATGACCGCGCTATCAACACCCTGCCCCGCTGCGCCAACCTGCCGCCCCTGGATACTCCCGCCGCCTGCCTGGGTGCCCTGTACGTGCTGGAAGGCGCGACCTTGGGTGGCCAGGTACTGCGCCGGGAAATGGCCGAGCGCCTGGACGTGAGCGGCGACAACGGCGGCGCGTTCCTCAACGTATACGGCGCCGAGACCGGCCGTCGCTGGAAAGAATTCCTTGATTACCTGGGCCGCCTGCCGCTGGACGCTCTCGCCAGACAGCACGCTGTGGACGCCGCCCGTTCGACATTCAGCTGCTTTGAGCAATGGCTCGACAGCCAGGAGGTACTGCTATGAAACCCGACGATTTTGAAGAGCTGCTTGCCAACTGTGCCGACGAGCCCATCCGCTTTCCAGGGGCGATCCAGCCCCACGGCGTGTTGCTGACGTTGTCGGAGCCGGACCTGAAGGTCATTCAGGTCAGCGCCAACATCGGCACCTTGTTCGGGCATGCGCCCGAAGCGCTGCTGAACCAGCCGCTGCACACCCTGGTGGGCACCGAACACGCCAAGGCCGTCGCCGCCATGGCCGAAAACAACACGTTTTTCGATGCCCCGCCGCTGCACGTCAGTTTTAACGGCGCGGAGTTCGAAGGCCTGCTGCACCGCCATCAAAACGTGCTGGTGCTCGAGTTCGAACCCCTGCTCAAGGATTTTCGCCCACGGGCCCTCAACGGTCGCACCAGCGACCTGGGCAAGATGCTGCAACGCCTGCAGTCGGCAAAAACCCTGCAAGCGCTGTACGAAATCAGCGTGAATGAAATCCAGGCCATGACCGGCTATGACCGTGTGCTGATCTATCGCTTCGAAGAGGAAGGCCACGGCCAGGTGATCGCCGAGGCGTCCGCGCCGTCCATGGAGCTGTTCAACGGACTCTTCTTCCCTGCGTCCGACATCCCGGAGCAAGCCCGCGAGCTGTATCGCACCAACTGGCTGCGCATCATCCCGAATGCGGCCTACGAGCCAGTACCCCTGCTGCCCAAGCTGCGCCCGGACACCGGCCAGCCGCTGGACTTGAGTTTTGCCACCCTGCGCAGTGTGTCGCCGATTCACTGCCAGTACATGCAGAACATGGGCGTGTTGTCGTCCATGAGTATCTCGCTGATGAAGGGCGACAGACTCTGGGGCCTGATCAGCTGCGGCAACCGCCAGCCACTGTTGGTGCCTAACGACCTGCGCACCGCCTGCCAGACCATCGGCCAGGTACTGTCGTTGCAGATCAGCGCCATGGAAGCCCTGGACCTGAGCCGCCAGCGCGAGGAGAAAGTCGAGGCTTTGGTCCTGCTGGATCGGGCGATGAAGGCCTCGGAAGTCAATGTATTCGACGGCCTGGCACAGCAAGGTCAGTTGCTGATGGACCTGACGCTGTCCGGCGGCGTGGCGATCATCGAAGACAAGCAACTGCACCGCTACGGCAACTGCCCGGAACCGGCGCAGATCCGCGCGTTGCACAGGTGGCTGCAGGAGAGCGGCGAGCCGGTGTTTTCCAGCCATAACCTGGCGTCGGTCTACCCGCCGGCGGTGGAGTTCCAACAGATGGCCAGTGGTGTATTGGCCATGAGCTTGCCCAAGCCCGTGGATAACGGCGTGCTGTGGTTTCGCCCGGAAGTGAAAGAGAACATCAACTGGAGCGGTGACCCGACAAAGCCGCTGGACCTGGAAAATTCCGACGCCGGCCTGCGCCTTCGCCCACGCACCTCGTTTGAAATCTGGAAGGTAGAAATGGCCGGCATCTCCACCAAGTGGAGCCATGGCGACCTGTTTGCGGCCAACGACCTGCGCCGCTCCGCGCTGGAAAACGACCTGGCGCGCCAGGTGCAACGTGAGCAACAAGCCGTGCGTGCGCGTGATGAGCTGGTGGCGGTGGTGTCCCATGACTTGCGCAACCCGATGACCGTGATTTCCATGCTCTGCGGCATGATGCAAAAAGCCTTCAGTTCCGATGGCCCACATACTTCGCGGCGGATTTCCTCGGCCATAGACACCATGCAACAGGCCGCCGCGCGCATGAACGTGCTGCTGGAAGACTTGCTCGACACCTCGAAAATCGAGGCCGGACGCTATGTGGTCAAGCCGGTAGCGCTGGACGTGAGCCAGATGTTCGAAGAGGCCTACTCGTTGCTCGCACCGCTGGCGATGGAGAAAGGCATCGACCTGTCGTTCAACGCCGAGCCTGGGTTGCAGATCAATGGCGACCCCGAGCGCCTGTTCCAGGTGCTGTCGAACCTGATCGGCAACGCCATCAAGTTCACGCCGCGTCAGGGCAATATCGGCATCAGCGCCATGAGCAATGGCGAAGAAATTGTCTTCTCGGTACGCGATTCCGGCGAAGGGATTGCGCCGGAACAACTGCCGCATGTGTTTGATCGCTACTGGACCCAGACGGAAAACAACCCGACCGGTAGTGGGCTGGGGCTGTACATCACGCAAGGTATCGTCCAGGCCCATGGCGGCAAGATCGTTGCCGAGAGTGAAGTGGGTCGGGGGAGTGAGTTTCGGTTTACGGTGCCGAGGGTCATCGAAGACTCGTATACCTGACGCGGTAAGAATGTAAGGTTTGTGTAGGAGCCGGATTTGCCCGCGATGGGCTTAGGTATCTACACCACTCTGGGTACGGCGCTGGACCTGTGGCGAGGGAGCTTGCTCCCGCTAGCGGCCTGGCAGACGAGCTGGATGTTGGATCAGACTGGGTACATATCCGTTATTTAGGTAACGGCCACTATGGGTTCCGCTTTTACAGCGGCTCACTTTTGAAGAGCGCAAAAGTAAGCAAAACGCTCTTGCCCCAACACTCGGCACCTCGCTCACGCTCGGTGTGCCCGTAATCCGACAGCCTGCAAAAGCTACCGGATTACTACAGCGCGTTACACAATGTGGTGGCGGAAAATCGGCTGGCCTTTGTGCAGGAGGGTAAAGAAGGCGCGACCTCTCCCGGGCTGGACGGCTGCGCGAAGGGCCGCGCGGATGACTTCTGATTCGAACCCCGCAGGGCAGTCATATCTTGCAGCAGCGTGTTTATAGCCGACCCGCTTTGGCCTCTATAAGTTTGGCCTCACTTCGCTCCGACAGGCGAAGTAACCCTCTGCTCAATAGAAGGAAACATCCATGCTTAGCGCTATCAACCACTCACTGGGCAATATTCAATACCCTCCCCTGCAGCAGGATGATGCAGAGCCCCAGCGCAAGAAGCGCAGCACTGATGCAATGCACACGCAACCGTACGCTGTCGACGCCCCCCACACAGCAGCCAACGACCGGCCCCGCAAGAACGGCGGCGGGCTAGACAGCCTGGGTCAGGGCAACATCCTTTAAACCGCCTGATGCGAAGGGCAGTGCATGGCCCTTCGTACTCGCCCTTAACAAAACCATGACATTCACTGGATTAATCTTGCCGGTTAAATCCAGTCTGGAATCCATAACTGCATGCCGCACACCGATACACTGCCCGCCGTACTGGCCGGCCCACTGCTGCGACGCCTTGAACCCCGGCGCCTGGTTATGTGGCTGGTGGGAAGTCGAACACTGGCGTTGACGCTGAAGCTGCACCTGCCCGCGCAGACGGTGGAGATAAGCCTCGACCCGTGCCAGGTCATCCCCGTGGGGCGCCATGCCTTTATCCACCTGATCGATGTGCCGTTGAGCGATGCCCTGCCCCTCGACGTAGTCATCAGCTACGACCTGTTGTTCGACAACACCGGCATCGCCGACTGGGCACCGCACCTGCTGTACGCCGACGCCCAACTGCCCAGTTTCGTTTTGCACAGCCGTATCCATCAGTTGGTGCACGGCTCCTGCCGCAAACCCCATCACAGCGCCGACGAAGGCCTGCTGTGCGTCGACCGCCTGCTGGCCGACGCCCGTACCCCGGCCGACCGCCCCGCCCTGCTGATGATGAGTGGCGACCAAATCTACGCCGACGATGTCGCCGGCCCGATGCTACGGGCGATACATGCGTTGATCACACGCTTGGGCCTCTTCGACGAATACCTGGAGGGCGCCGTGGTGGATGACAGCGCCAGCCTCTATGGGCATCGCGCCAGTTATTACCATCGCGCCGACTTGCTGCCCGCACTGGACAGCAACGAAACCCTGCGCGAGCGGTTTTTTGGTGGCGTGAAAAAACCGATCTTCACCAGCAGCACCGCCGACAATCACCTGGTGACCTTCGCTGAAGTCATCGCGATGTACTTGCTGGTGTGGTCGCCCACGCCCTGGACGCTGATCGCACCGCAAACGCCGCAACTGAACGCAGAAGAACAGCAGCGCTATGCCCGCGAACAGGTGCAGGTCGATACATTCCGCGACGGCCTGCCGGGCGTTGCGCGGGTCTTCGCCCACCTGTCCACCTTGATGATCTTTGACGATCACGACATCACCGACGACTGGAACCTCAGCGCACAGTGGGAAGAAACCGCCTACGGTCACCCGTTCTCCAAACGCATCATCGGCAACGCCCTGCTGGCCTATCTGCTGTGCCAGGGTTGGGGCAACCAGCCGGATGTGTTTGACGGGCTGATAAAGCAAAGCCAGGCGCTCACCCTCCAGCCCCAGGCCAACCACCTGGATGCCGCCGCGCAGGATGAATTGCTCGAAGCGCTGCTCATGTTCCAGCACTGGCACTACGTACTGCCCACCACCCCTGCGCTGGTGGTGCTCGACACCCGCACCCGCCGCTGGCGCAGCGAGTTCACCTTCAAGCAACCTTCCGGCCTGCTCGACTGGGAAGCCTTGAGCGAACTGCAACAGGAACTGCTCGACCACCCTTCAGCCATCATCGTCTCGCCCGCGCCGATCTTTGGCGTCAAGTTGATCGAGACAGTGCAGAAAATCTTCAGCTGGTGCGGCCACCCCTTGCTGGTGGACGCAGAAAACTGGATGGCCCATCGCGGCGCAGCCCAGGTGATCCTCAATATATTCCGCCATTCGCGAACGCCGGGTAACTACGTGATCCTGTCAGGTGACGTGCATTACTCGTTCGTCTACGAAGTGCTGATCCGTCATCGCAACGCCGGCCCCCGGATCTGGCAGATCACCAGCAGCGGCATCAAGAACGAATTCCCTCCACGCTTGCTGGAATGGTTCGACCGCCTCAACCGCTGGCTCTACTCGCCGCGCTCGCCCCTCAACTGGTTCACCCGCCGACGCACCATGCAGGTGGTGCCGCATATTCCGGAACATGCCGAAGCGGGCGAACGATTATGGAATTCGGCGGGGATTGGCCAGGTGTTTTTCAACCAACAAGGCCAGCCTGAAGCGATTTACCAGCACAACGCGGATGGCAAGGCGCCGACGAGGATGGTGGCGCCGAAGTAACCCTTCCCACAGATATGAAAGCACGTTCACACCAGGCGTGTGGAAATTTCACAAGCATCTGTTTTAGTTGAATTTATTTGAAAAAATTCAACCCCGTCTTCATTCAAAAAAAGTGCCAGGCTCTGACCTCTCCTCGCGATAAGCCTTATCAATCGCCGATGGTCAAATGAACCTTTTTTGGTACACTCTCCAGTGAACGACCTACATTTCGTGCTGAACGTTGTTTTCTATCGAACCGATGCGGGTAACGAGCCGGTACGCGAATGGTTAATGGAGCTACCTAGGGAAGCCAGAAAACTCATAGGTATCGACATCAAATCCGTCCAGATCGGATGGCCGCAGGGAATGCCTCTGGTTCGAAAGCTGGAGCACCGGCTTTGGGAGGTCAGAACCGATCTTGGGAGGCATATCGCACGGGTGATTTTTACGCTGGTTGACGGTGAGATCGTGCTGCTGCACGGCTTCATTAAAAAGAGCCAGAAAACGCCTGTGGTAGAGCTGGATACCGCGCGGCGTCGTAAAAACAAGCTATGAGGAAAACCACATGAACAAACATATCGGTTCCAACTTCGACGATTTTCTCAACGACGACGGGCTCATTGAGGAAGTATCCGCCGGAGCGTTGAAACGTGTTATCGCCTGGCAGTTGGCTGAAGCGATGAAGGCGCAGAAAATCAGCAAAAAAGCGCTGGCTGAACGTATGCATACCAGCCGCACCGCCGTAGATCGCGCACTCGATCAGAACGATGCAGGCATGACCTTGGCCACTCTGGCAAGTGCAGCACGGGCACTGGGCCAACGGGTAGAAGTTCGGCTTGTACCTGATTCAGACGCAAGGCCCTCGATAAACTGAAACACTGCGTGACCCTTGGATATCGGGAAACACGTTCTACAAAAATGCAGCAATAGCCAAAAGCCATCAACCTTTAGCCTTACATCTGCCCTATTCAAAGCATCCAAGCCCCGTTGTACAGTAGCGCCAGCCACGGAGTATCGGCGTCAACAATGGCAGGCCTTGACGGCTGCCCACGCAAGGAATGCGCAGATGGACGATACCTCCGACAACACTCCGTTGAGGCAAGATTTCTCTCACTTCAACGCCGACATGCTGCACACCGTTCTGGAGTTGGTCAGCGATGGAATCTGGGATTGGAACGCCAATACCGGGTTCGTCTACCGCAACCCAGGGTGGTACGAAATGCTCGGCTATCCCCGCCATGCGCTGGAGAACAGCGTGTTCACCTGGGAAAACGTGATTCACCCGGAGGACTATCCTCAGGTGATGAAGCTGTTTGACGACTACATTCACCGTCGGGCGCCCCACTATCAAGCCGAGTACCGTTGCCGCAAAAAAGATGGCAGCTACCTGTGGATCGAAGACCGGGGCTACGTGATTGCCCGTAATGCTGACGGCTCCGTGGCGCGCATGGTGGGCGCCCACCGCGATATTCATCTCAGAAAATGTTCCGTCGAACAGTTGGAACGACGCAATCAATCCCTCGAAGCGCTGGTGGCAGAACGCACGCACGAGCTGTCGCGGGTCAATCAGCAGTTGCAACTTCAGTTGGACGAGAACCGCTCAATGGCCGAGCGGGATGCACTGACCCTGGTCGCCAATCGCTATCGCCTGGAAAAAGTGCTGCTGGAAGAATGTGACCGTGCCAAGCGCTTTCGCCTGCCACTTTCACTGATTGCTATGGATATCGATGATTTCAAGCCGATCAATGACCGTTACGGTCATGGCGTGGGCGACCAGACGCTGGTACGGGTGGTGGAGTGCCTGGAACACGCTATTCGCCCCGATGACCTGCTGGCCCGCTGGGGTGGCGATGAGTTTGTGCTGGTCCTGCCAAAGACCTCGCTGGAGGTTGCAACGGCATTGGCAGAGCGCATTCGGCAAACGTTGAAGAACCTCCCGAGTGGTGACTTCAAGATCACCCTGAGCCTGGGCGTGGCCCAGCGAAAAGCGCATGAAGCCCCCGCCGCCCTGATGATGCGCGCCGACCAGGCGCTGTATCGCGCAAAGGCTGCGGGAAAGGACGGGGTGTCGGTGTAACACCCCGCAAGGCTATCGAACCGGCGGCGCGTACTGGATGCCGCCGTTGTTCCACAGCGCATTGAGCCCGCGCTTGATCTTCAGCACGCTGCCCTGGCCGATATTGCGCTCGAACACTTCGCCATAGTTGCCCACTTGCTTGACGATCTGCACCACCCAGTCCTTGCGCAGTTTCAGGTCTTTACCGTATTCGCCGTCGGCACCCAGCAAGCGTGCAATGTCAGGGTTCTTGGTGGTCTTGGCCTGCTCTTCGACGTTCTGCGAGGTGATGCCCATTTCCTCGGCATTGAGCATGGCGAACAGGGTCCACTTGACGATGCTGAACCACTCGTCATCGCCTTTACGCACCAGCGGCCCCAACGGCTCCTTGGAGATCACTTCCGGCAGCACCACGAACTCGTCCGGATGGGCCATCTTGATGCGCTGGGCGTACAGGCCCGACTGGTCGGTGGTCAGCACGTCACACCGCCCGGCCTCCAGGCCCTTGGCGCTTTCGTCGGCCGTGTCGAAGGTGATCGGCGTGTACTTCATGCCATTGGTACGGAAGTAATCGGAGACATTGAGTTCGGTGGTGGTACCCGCCTGGATGCACACGGTCGCGCCGTCCAATTGCTTGGCACCGGTGACGCCCAACTTGTTGTTCACCAGAAAGCCGATGCCGTCGTAGTAAGTCACACCGGTAAACACCAGGCCCATGCCCGAGTCACGGGAGCTGGTCCACGTGGTGTTGCGTGAGATCATGTCGATCTCACCGGACTGCAGCGCGGTGAAGCGCTCCTTGGCGGTCAACTGGGTAAACTTCACTTTCGATGCATCGCCGAAGACCGCCGCCGCCACCGCGTGGCACACGTCCACATCGATGCCAGTCATCTTGCCATTGCTGTCCGGTACGCCGAAGCCCGGCAGCCCGTCACTGACGCCGCATTGGATGAAGCCTTTTTTCTGGATGGCGTCCAAGGTCACGCCTGCCTGAGCGGTGCTCGCCAGGCCAAGGGCGGCGGTGGCGCCGATCGCGGCCAACGTCGTTTTGAATGGGTTCATGCAAGGCTCTCCCTGTCATTCCTTATTATTCGGCGCCCCACAGCCCGCGCCGGTTTATAGTGCTGCCGGGCAGTATCAACGGCTTATACCACTGCCACAAACGACCTTTAGGCAAAGGCTCCTTCCGATTTGGAATGAACTGCATGATTTCAAAACGCTTGACCCCTTCGATGACGGCCCTGCAGTGCTTCGAAGCCGCCGCCCGCCATTTAAGCTTCACCCGCGCCGCCGAAGAACTGCACCTGACCCAGAGTGCCGTGAGCAAGCAGGTGGCGCAGTTGGAAGAGATGCTCTGCCACAACTTGTTCGAACGGGTGCGCCAGCGCTTGTACCTGTCGCCGGCGGGGTCGCTGTACCTCGCCGAAGTGCACAAGATCCTGACCCAGGTGGACATCTCCAGCCGCTATATCCTCACCTACGGCGGCGAAACCGAAGTGCTGCGCATCGCCACCCAACCGACCTTCGGCGACCGTTGGCTGGTGCCCAAGCTCAAGGATTTTGCGGCGAAACATCCGAACATTCACTTGGATGTGCGCAACGAGCTGGAGCCTTTTGACGTGTTGCAGGCCAAGGCCGATATCGCGTTTTTCTTCGGCCAGGGCTCATGGCCGGGGGCGACTTGCATCGAGCTGTTCCGTGAGGCGGTGGTGCCGGTGTGTGCACCGGGTTTTGTCCCCGAGGGCAGCGATGCTTCGTCGCGCCACACCTTGCTGCAATGCACCTCGCGCCCGGAGGCTTGGCACGAATGGTTCCTGGAACAGGGCCTGCATTCGCAGAACAGCTACCACGGGCCGCGTTTTGACACGTTCTACATGTGCATTCGCGCGGCGCAATCGGGCTATGGCGTGGCGTTGGTGCCGCAGTACCTGGTGGCCGAAGAACTGGCCCAGGGCAGCCTGATGATTCCGTGGGATTACGCGATGCCCAGCAGCGGCGCGCACTTTATCGCGCATGCCGAACATGCCGGTGAGATTCCCAAGGTGAACGCTTTCCTGAACTGGATGGTGGAATATACCCAAGCACATCCCGACTTTTAATAATGACCCGGCGATTTTATTTCGTTTGCGACAAGGGCGGGCACCCGGCTTAGATAAAAACAAACCCGTCACTGCCGAGTCCCCGATTCATGAGCCGCGAAACCATCAGCCAGTCGATTTCCATCGTTCACCCCATCAGCCTCAGCCACGGTAAAAACGCCGAGGTCTGGGACACTTCGGGCAAACGCTATATCGATTTTGTCGGCGGTATCGGCGTGCTCAACCTCGGCCATTGTCACCCTGGCGTGGTCGAGGCAATTCGTGAACAGGCGACCCGGCTGACCCATTACGCGTTCAACGCCGCGCCTCACACGCCCTACCTCGAGCTGATGGATCGCCTGACGGCGTTCATCCCGGTGGACTATGCGGTCAGCGGCATGCTCACCAACAGCGGCGCGGAAGCGGCGGAAAACGCGCTGAAGATTGTGCGCGGCGCCACCGGCCGTACGGCGGTGATCGCCTTTGACGGCGCCTTCCATGGCCGCACCCTGGCCACGCTCAACCTCAACGGCAAGGTGGCGCCCTACAAACAAAAGGTCGGTGTACTGCCGGGCCCGGTGTATCACCTGCCCTACCCCAGCGCCGACAACGGCGTGACCTGCGCCGAAGCGCTGAAGGCCATGGACCGTTTGTTCAGCGTGGAAATCGACGTCAACGACGTAGCGTGCTTCATCATCGAGCCGGTGCAGGGCGAAGGGGGTTTCCTTGCGCTGGACATCGCGTTCGCCCAGGCCCTGCGGCGCTTTTGCGATGCGCACGACATCCTGCTGATTGCCGATGAAATCCAGTCGGGTTTTGGTCGTACCGGCCTGCGTTTCGCGTTCTCGCGCCTGGGTATCGAACCGGACTTGATCCTGTTGGGTAAAAGCATCGCGGGCGGTGTGCCGCTGGGCGCAGTCGTCGGACGCAAGGCGCTGATGGACAACCTGCCCAAAGGCGGCCTGGGCGGAACGTATTCCGGCAACCCCATCGCCTGTGCGGCGGCCTTGGCCACGCTGGATGCAATGACCGATGAGCACTTGAAAACCTGGGGTTCACAACAGGAAGAGGCCATCGTCCGCCGTTATGAAACCTGGCGCGCACAGGGCCTGACGCCCTACCTCGGCCGGCTCACCGGCGTCGGCGCCATGCGCGGTATCGAGCTGGCCAACGCCGATGGCACCCCAGCGCCAAAACAGCTGGCTCAATTATTGAGCCTGGCGCGGGACGCCGGGTTGCTGCTGATGCCCAGCGGCAAGGCGCGGCACATCATCCGTTTGCTGGCCCCGCTGACCATCGAGTCGGCGGTGCTGGAGGAAGGCCTGGATATCCTCGAGGCCTGCTTCAAGCAGTTGGACTCGTAACGCGCATCCACGGGTTGGCCTGTCCTTGACCTTGCCGGGGACGTCCGGGCTCGCTTGCCCCGAAATACGCCGCCACGTCCACCGCAGCCTGGTTGGGGGCAGGTCAGTAGTCGCTTTTATAGGTTCATCAGACCAGTATGTTTCAACGGGTTCAGCGAAAAGGGCCGTTGATAGGGGTCAGGACGAATCGATGGCAAAAACTTGCACTTGACCATTGATAAGATGCTCCTTGAAGACATGTACGTATTTCTGTACGTTTCAACCATCGATCGAGGACGCCATCATGGAAACCATCAACTACACCAATGCCCGCGCCCATCTTTCCGAAACGATGGATCGGGTTAACGAAGACCACGTACCACTGCTGGTAACACGGCAAAAAGGTGAGCCGGTGGTGATGATTTCGTTGTCAGAGTTCAATGCGCTTGAAGAAACGGCCTATCTGCTGCGCTCGCCTAAAAATGCCGAACGCCTCATCAACTCAGTCAACAGCCTGCAAGCTGGCAAAGCCAAGCCAAGGCGGTTGATTGAAGAATGAACATACCCTTTACCCCTGAGGGCTGGGACGACTACCTCTGGTTTCAACAAAACGATAAGGCCGGGCTCAAGCGTATCAATTTGCTGATCAAGGCCATCCAGAGAGATCCGTTTGATGGGGTTGGAAAACCTGAACCCCTCAAGCACAACCTGAGTGGTTTCTGGTCGCGGCGGATTACAGCAGAGCATCGTCTCGTATATGGAATAGAAGACAATGAGGTACAGATTCTGATGTGCCGCTATCACTACTAACAACCTGCTCAGACCGATCTGAAATTGCCCAATGCAGCGCAAGGAAGCATTCGATGCTTGATATCCTCCAAGGCACGCCCGTTTGGGTTTACGCCATTTACCTGTGGGTCTGCTACTACGGCATCAAGGCCTGCCTGGGCGGCCGCGAGAATCGTCGCTCGCTGGTGATCTTGCCGGTGGTGCTGGTGGTGTGGTCGCTGATGTCGCTGGCGCCTTCAATCTTGTCGAGCGGCGCCTGGGGCGGCGGCGCGGCTCTGGGCAGCCTGGTGGGCATGCTGCTGTTCAATGCGCAAGGCGCCCGGCTGGATGCCAATGGCGAAACCCTGGTGTTGCCAGGCACCTGGAAGACCCTGCTGATCTCACAGTTGTTCTTTGCGGTGAAGTATTACTTCGGCTACCAACAGGCGGTACATCCGTTGCTGCTCAGCACGCCGTCGATGCTGATGACGCTGGGCGGCGTATCGGGCTTTACCGTGGGCCTGTTTTGCGGACGGGCAATCCGGTTGCAACGGACGCTGACGGCATTGCGTCGGGACAAGGGCATTGTGCTGCCTTGACCTGATCCCCCTGCGCGCTGAAAATGCGCGACGCTTTTTTGTCCTCGTTTACTGAAGTAGTGAAATTTCAATGTCCGATTCTTACACCGAAAAATCCGCCCCCGAAGAATCCGTAGTCGCCTTGCAGTCCAAAGCCGAGTACGAAAACGCCATCAATCTTTCACAGCATGTGCCGGCCGCCAAGATCATCAGCGAGATGGTGCTGGACGCTTTTCACACCTCCAAGGAAAGCGACCAGATCCGCGAGCTGCGCGTGGCGATCCGCCAGGCCCATGACGCCTTCGACGACGACAAGGCCTATGACCTGATGGGCCAGCTCAAGCAACTCAAGGATGCAGAAGCCGCAGACAACGCCGCCCTGGAAAACCTGAGCAGCCAGTTTTCCATCAGTCGCATCCTGTCCAGCTTCAAGGACGACCCCGAGTTTCAGGAGTTGGTCTACGGTTTGGCGTTGAAGGTGCTGAACCAGAGCCACCAGGCCATCAGCAACCCGAGCGCCGGCAAGAGCAAGGCGTCACGGCCCAAGAAAGAAGCCGAGGTGTTTGTGATCAGCAAGGATGGCATCAGCGTCACCCTGCCGCTGCGCACGCCGCGCTCGAAGCTGAACGTTGACCGTGAGGCGTTCGAGTTTTTGGGCTTCAGCTTTGTGGGTGAAGGCGATGAAGCGGAGCTGGAGGTGGAGAGCTTTGTGGATAACGCCGGCACCGAGCAGCCGTTGAACCGCAAGAGCGTGATCACGGCGTTGCAGCAGCAGATGGCGTTTGAGGGGTACAGCATCGCGCAGCAGTAACTGACACCATGGAGTAACTGTGGGAGCCCCCTCCCACAGCTTGAATTGTGTCAGTTGATCGGTTCGATCTGCGCCGCAAACACTTCGCGAAACCGCTCCATCTCCAGCTTGTTCCCTACTGTCACCCGCACCCACTGCGGCCAGTCTTTCCACACCCGTCCGATCAGCACGCCTTGCGCGGCCAGTTTCTCGATCACCTGCGCCGCCGGTTGTTTCACGTCGATCATGAAACAGTTCGCCTGGGAGGCCGTGCAGGTGAACCCACGCCCTTTCAGCCAGGCGACCGTCTCGTCGCGCAGTTGGTTATTGAGCGCCTTGCGTTGCGGCAGCAGTTTCACATCTTCAAGGCTGGCGAGGCCGCCAAGCAGGGTACAGCCCGCCGGGACGTTGTCGCCGCCAAACACGGCCAGCCGCTCCAACAGCGCCGGGTGGCCGATCGCCAAGCCCAGGCGGGCGCCGGCCATGCCATAGATTTTCGAAAAGGTGCGCAGCACCAGCAGGTCGTCGTGGTCCTTGACCCAACTGACGACGCTGGGCACGTCGGCGAAGTCGATATAGGCCTCGTCCACCACCAGCACGCTGCCTTTGGGTTTATCCGCCAAGGCTTGGCGGATGGCGTCGATGGGGGTCACGGTGCCCGTGGGGTTGTTGGGGTTGCACAGGTAGAGCATCCCGGCCTGTGGATCGGCGGCGAGCATGGCCGGGATGTCGTGGGCGTGGTCGGCGTTCAGGCTGACCTCCTTCACCGGCGCCCTGCTCGACTCGGCGGCCTGACGCGGCACTTCGTAAGACGGCGTGGGCATTACCAGGCCGCGGGTTTCGCTGGTGAATGCCAGCACGGCATAACGCAACGCGGCCATCGAGCCTGCGAAAACGGCCACTTGCTCCTCGGCAATGCCTTGCTGCTGGGCAAACAACCCGGCCAGGGCGTACATGTGTTTGTAGGGATAACGCCCGGACGTGGCGATCCCTTGCTGCATTGCGTCACGGGCGGCGCGTGAGGGCCCGTAGGGGCTTTCGTTGTAGTTGAGCAGCACCTTATCAGTCTTGGTCGGCGGTGGGCTGGCAACGGCCCAATCCAGGCGCCCCAGCAGTGGCAGGGCTGCGCCCAGGGCGAGAAGGGACCGGCGACTGACGGTGACCATAGGGCTACTCCTTGTAAAGACGTCCTTATAGACGGGTGATGGATTCGCACAACTCGTACAGAGGGGTATGACGAGATAAACCTCCGCAGATTTAAACCCGCGCCCAAGAAAAAGCCCCGCGCTTCTCTCGAAGGCGGGGCTTTTTCACTGCGAGGCCACTCAGTGAGCGTAGGTCAGCAACAGCTCTTTCGGCACTTGGAAATCCAGGGACATCATCACGCTGAGCGCGGTGATGGTGAAGATCGAGAACACGAACAGCTTGCGGGCCCAGACGGTGTCGTCCACCGCCTTGTAGCCGGTCCAGGCCATGTACAACCAGTACATGCCCATGGCCGCCGCGACGGCGAGGTAGCTCATGCCGGCGTAGCCACTGAAGGTCAACATCAAGGTCGCCACGAGGAAGGCCAGGATGTACAGCAGGATGTGTTTCTTGGCGACCTGGATGCCACGCTTGACCGGCAATACCGGAATCGACGCAGCCAGGTAGTCGTTGAAACGGAAGATCGCGATGGCGTAGGAATGCGGCATCTGCCACAGGCTGAACATCACCAGCAGCACCAGCGCAGCCATGTCGAAGCTATTGGTCACAGCCACATAACCAATCACCGGCGGCATCGCCCCCGACAGACTGCCCACCAGCGTGCCGTGAACCGACTTGCGCTTGAGGTACAGGCTGTAGAGGCCGACGTAGATGACAAAGCCGATCACGGCAAACAACGCCGCCAACGGATTGGCCACCTTGTACAACAACACCACGCCGGCGACACCCAGGACGGTCGCGAAGATCAGTGCCAGCTTCAGGGAGATCAGGCCCTGGACCAGCACGCGATTCTTGGTGCGCTCCATCTTGATGTCGATGTCGCGGTCGATGCAGTTGTTGAATACACAACCGGAAGCTACCACCAGGGACGTACCGATCATCGCAGCCAGGAAGATGGCCAGATCGACATGTCCCTGGGAGGCCAGGAAGAAACCGCCCGCCACAGAAAGCACGTTACCGAAAATGATCCCCGGTTTGGTGATTTGGATAAAGTGCTTAAGCGACATCGGGTCTTACCTCACTTCGCCATCATGAACGTATGGATGCTGAACATGATCCATATCGACAGGCCAACCAGCAGCAGGATTACTAAGCCTGCGAAGACGAACGCAATCACGTTATCGCGCTGCTCTTTAGAGCGGTCCAAGTGCAGGAAGTACACCAGGTGAACCAGCACCTGAATCACCGCGAACGCCAAGACGATCATCAAGGTGATCGACTTCGGCAGGGTCGGGTACATCACCAGACCGAACGGGATGAGCGTCAGGATTACCGACAGGATGAAGCCGATAGCGTAAGACTTAACGCTGCCGTGGCTCGCATCATGGCTGTCATGGTCATGGGAGTGTGCATTAGCCATTACAGAGTCCCCATCAGGTAAACAACGGTGAAGACGCAGATCCAGACCACGTCCAGGAAGTGCCAGAACAGGCTCAGGCAGCTCAGGCGAGTCTTGTTGGTGTTGGTCAGGCCGTGTTTATTGACCTGATACATCATCACCGCCATCCACAGCAGGCCGGCCGTTACGTGCAGACCGTGGGTGCCGACCAGCGTGAAGAACGCCGACAGGAAACCGGAACGGTGCGGGCCGTAGCCTTCGGAGATCAGCAGGTGGAACTCGTTGATCTCCATGCCGATGAAGCCCAGGCCGAACAGGAAGGTCAGTGCCAACCAGCTCAGTACGCCTTTTTTGTTGCCCTTGTAGAAGGCCAACATGGCGAAGCCGTAGGTGATCGAACTGAACAACAGCAAGGCAGTTTCGCCGAGCACGTAAGGCAGTTCGAAGATGTCGTGGCCCGACGGGCCACCCGCTACGTTGTTTACCAGTACCGCGTACACCGCGAAGATCGACGCAAACAAGATGCAGTCGGTCATCAGGTAGAGCCAGAAACCGAAAACGGTCATCGGCCCCGAGTCGTGGTGATGGTCATCGTGCCCATGGTCATCGACATGGGCGTGTCCAGCATTGGTCACTAAGTTCGACATGGTTTAAGCCTGTTCCAACGAGGTTTCTACACGGTTGGCCGGGATTTTCTTCTCGGCGACCAGGCGAGCGTGTTGCTCGGCTTCGATGCGTTCGATCGTTTCGACCGGCACCATGTAGCCTTGATCATCACGTGCAGCGTGGACGATGAAGTAACCGATGGTGCCCACCAGGCCCACGATTGCCAGCCACCAGATGTGCCAGATCATCGCGAAACCGAACACGGTCAACAGCGCACCCATCACCACGCCAGTGGCGGTGTTGTTTGGCATGTGGATCGGTTCGTAGTGCTTAGGACGCTGGTACGCAGTACCGTCTTCCTTGGCTTCGGTGAACGCATCAATGGTGTTCGCAGTCGGGATCACGGCGAAGTTGTAGAACGGTGGTGGCGACGAGGTCGACCATTCCAGGGTGTGGCCATTCCATGGGTCGCCGGAGTCGCAAGCGTTCTGCTTACGGTCACGGATGCTCACGTACAGCTGGATCAACTGGCAGGCGATACCCACAGCGATCATGATTGCACCGAACATGGCGACGTACAGATACGGCACCCACTCAGGGTTGGTGGTGGCGTTCAGACGACGGGTCATGCCCATGAAGCCCAGTGCATAGAGCGGCATGAACGCGACGAAGAAGCCCGAGATCCAGAACCAGAATGCAGCCTTGCCCCAGCCTTCGTGCAGCTTGAAGCCGAACGCTTTCGGGAAGTAGAAGCTGAAACCAGCGATGTAACCGAATACAGCACCACCGATGATCACGTTGTGGAAGTGAGCGATCACGAACAGGCTGTTGTGCAGGACGAAGTCAGCACCCGGGATGGCCAGCAGTACGCCGGTCATGCCGCCGATGGCGAAGGTCACCATGAAGCCCAGGGTCCACAGGACCTGGCTGGTCATGCGCAGACGGCCGTGGTAGATGGTGAACAGCCAGTTGAATAGCTTCACCCCCGTCGGGATGGAAATCAGCATCGTCGCCAGGCCGAAGAAGGCGTTGACGCTGGCCCCCGAACCCATGGTGAAGAAGTGGTGCAGCCACACCATGAAGCCCAGTACGGAGATTGCGCCCGATGCGTAAACCATCGAGTGGTGACCGAACAGGCGCTTGCCGGTAAAGGTCGAGATCACTTCGGAGAAGATACCGAACGCTGGCAGGATCAGGATGTACACCTCAGGGTGACCCCATGCCCAGAACAGGTTCACGTACATCATTGGATTGCCACCAAGTTCGTTGGTGAAAATGTGGAAATCCAGGTAACGGTCAAGCGACAGCAGCGCCATGGTAGCGGCCAGGATCGGGAACGAAGCCACGATCAGGACGTTGGCCCAGGTGCAGGTCCAGGTGAAGATCGGCATGTCCATCAGTTTCATGCCAGGGGCGCGCATTTTCAGGACGGTGGCCAGGAAGTTGACCCCCGTCAGTGTCGTCCCGAGTCCTGATAACTGTAGCGCCCAGATGTAGTAGTCCACACCCACGCCAGGGCTGTATTGCAGGCCCGACAATGGCGGATACGCAACCCAACCGGTCTTGGCGAATTCGCCGACACCCAGGGATACGTTGATCAGCACAACGCCGGAAACCAGCAGCCAGAAGCTCAGGGAGTTCAGGAACGGGTAGGCAACGTCACGGGCGCCAATCTGCAGCGGCAAGGCAAGGTTCATCAGGCCGGTGAAGAATGGCATCGCCATGAAGATGATCATGATCACACCGTGGGCGGTGAAGATCTGGTCATAGTGTTCAGGTGGCAGGTAGCCAGGCGAACCCTCGGTGGCCATGGCCAACTGGGTACGCATCATGATGGCGTCGGCAAAACCACGCAGCAGCATGACCATGGCCACGATGACGTACATGACACCGATTTTCTTGTGGTCGACCGACGTCAACCACTCGGTCCACAGGTAGGTCCACTTCTTGAAATAAGTGATTGCTGCAAACAGTGCCAGACCACCCAGCGCGATCATGGCGATGGTAATCATCACAATCGGCTCGTGGAACGGGACCGCATCCCAACTTAATTTACCAAACATCGTTTACTCCTCTGCCCCAGCAGTTGAATGCGAGCCCGTGTCAGAACCTTCAACCGCGGCCACTTCTTTCTTCTCGTGCTTGACCGGCTTGCCTGGTTTCATGCCTTCGTACTTGTCGACGATTTTCTGAAACAGGTTCGGCTCATACGTGGAGTACAGGGCGACTGGGTTGTTCTGGCTTGGTTTGGTCAGGGCGTCGTATTCAGCTTGATCAAGCTGTTTAGGTGCGGCCTTGACTTCGGCTACCCAGGCGTTGAAATCTTCCTGGCTCGTCGAGATGGCTTTGAATTTCATGCCGGTGAAGCCAGCGCCGCTGTAGTTCGCGGAGATGCCTTCCATTTCAGCTTTTTCGTTGGCGATCAGGTGCAGTCGGGTCTGCATGCCTGCCATCGCGTAGATCTGACCGCCCAGGGCAGGGATGAAGAACGAGTTCATCACGGCGTCGGAGGTGATCCGGAAATTAAGCGGGGTGTTTTCCGGGAAGCGGATCTGGTTAACGGTGGCGATACCCAGGTCCGGGTAGATGAACAGCCACTTCCAGTCCAGCGCGACCACTTCGATGTTGATCGGCTTGACGTCGGACTCCAGCGGACGGTACGGGTCCAGCTCGTGGGTCGACTTATAGGTGATGTAACCCAAGGCGATGATGATGAGGATCGGAACCAGCCACACCGCGATTTCGATCTTGGTGGAGTGCGACCACTTCGGCGCGTAGGTCGCGTTGGTGTTCGACGCGCGGTATTTCCAGGCGAAGGCGAAGGTCATGATGATCACAGGCACCACGACCAACAGCATCAGCAGGGTGGCGGTGATGATCAGGTTTCGTTGATCCAGACCGATCTGTCCTTTTGGGTCCATCAAGGTCCACTTGCAGCCTCCCAGCATTAACATCATGCCCAGCAGCGGCAAAAAGCCTAGTAATCGGGGGTACCTGTTTTTACTCATCTCACGACCTCTAAAGCAGCTTGCGCAATGCAGTTGGGTTTTGATCGCCAACACTTCACCCTGCCAAGGGTTGGCATTTCTCTTCGATTGAATAAGAGCCTGCCCGTCACGCCATAACTGTACGTTTCACGGACCTGCGGTGAGTTCTTATTCGATTTCGTGGTTAAAGGCCTTGTTACAGACCAATTCCATTTGGTGCGGATAGTTGAAAGGCTGCCGGAACCTTGGGGTCGCACAGAGCCATCCATCTGCCCCTCGACCGCTCCAGTGCTCAAATATTGAACAGCACAGGACATTCAGTGCGGGCGATTGTAGTTAGCTAGCGATGTATAAACCATGTCTTATAAAGAAATAATTTTTATCGATTACAGCAATAATCCTTCACCATTATTGCAACGGTTCGCGATCTTATCGCGTTCAATTCTCAACAAAAACCACAAAAATTGCCGTGTTATAGGGCAATCCGCCACAGCCCTTACAGCGCGTAAGGGCATGCCAAACCGATGCAACCCCCCATAAAACAAGGCATTCGGACATCACCGAATCGCTGGTTCGGCGTGAGGTGCGTGGCATTGGCGCAACCACAAACTGACAGCACATCTTGGCCGCTTGATGCAAATTTAAGCAGCCGTTTGGCCGGTCAGAAACGTCCTGCGGACGCTTCCGTGTGACAACATGTCGCACGCTGCGCGCACCTGAAATTGTCCGGCGTCACGTTCTGTTCACAAATTCCCACAAGCAAAAACGCCCCGGCCTTCCACTAAGAAAGACCGGGGCGTTTGGGTGATGAGCTCAGGCTGTGTGCTGGCGATTCCGGTAGATACCCAGCGGTACCAGGATCACCGTCAGCACGAAGGCAACCAATGCCCACTGCGCCAGCGACAGGCCGAGTACGGGTGGATAAGGGGTACTGCAGAAGCCGTCGACCTGGAAGCCCAGGGGAAACACCTTGGCCAGGGGCAAGTCATCGACAATCGGTTGCAGCACATCGATGCCGCAGCTCACCTGAGGGAAGAACTGGGTGTACACATGATGGCCGGCGGCGGCCACCCCGCCGAGGGCGCTGAGTATCACCAGGCCTTCAAACAGCGTGAGGGCGCCTTTGGTGCGCATGGCTGCGCCGATGAACGCGAAGATCGCGATCAACAGCAAGGCGTAGCGTTGCAGGATGCACAGCGGGCATGGGGCCTCGCCCAGTACGACCTGCATGTAGAGCGCACCGCCGATCAGCGCCAGGCAGATGATGCCCAGCAACACCAGAAAGCGCCGCTCCCTGCCTAAACGCAATTCGTCACTCATCTCCGTTTCCCTTTGCCTGATTATGGTTGTGGCGTATGGCCGCAAGTTTACACACAGGGAGTGGTTTAAACAGAGGGGGTTAACGGGGGATTAATCTGGAGAAATGTTGTGGCGGACCTGTGGCGAGGGAGCTTGCTCCCGTTGGGCTGCGAAGCGGCCCTAAAAAGATGGGAGCGCTGCGCACTGGAGCGCCAGCCCGGTCCAACGGGAGCAAGCTCCCTCGCCACAGGTTATGTGTACCTATTCCAGGGCCGCCGCTGGGCCGAAGAATTCATAGCGGCTTTGTTTTTCGGGGACACCCAAGGCTTTGAGGTGGCGCTTGATCGCGGCCATGAAGCCTTTAGGGCCGAGGAAGTAGGCATCGATGTCGCGCTGCTCGGGCAACCAGGCGGCCAGTTGTTCCTGGCTCAGCAGGCCGACGTTGTCCGCTGCGGGGCTCACGCCGTCGTCTTCGGCGTAGCAGTAGTAACGCTTGAGTTGCGGGTGCTGGGCCGCCAGGGCATCCACCCAGTCGCGGAACGCATGCACGGCGCCATTACGTGCGCAGTGGATAAAGTGCACCGGGCGCTCAGTGGCCAAGGCGGCTTCGAGCATCGGCAAGGTCGGCGTGATGCCTACCCCGCCGCTGATCAGCACCAACGGTTTGTCGCTGGCCGCCAGGGTGAACTCGCCCGACGGCGGGAACAGGTCGATGGTCGCCCCGACGTGCAGTTGGTCGTGCAGGTAGTTGGACACCCGCCCACCCGCTTCGCGCTTGACGCTGACGCGGTACTGGCCCGCATCCGTCAGGGCCGACAGCGAATAGTTGCGGCGCACTTCTTCACCCTCCAGCACCAGCTTCATGCCGGTGTACTGGCCAGGCGCGGCGGCGAGGACCGGGCCGTTATCCACCGGGGCGAAATAGAAGGAGGTGATTTCAGCACTCTCCTCCACGCGCTTGACCAGCGTGAACGGCCGCGCACCGCGCCAGCCGCCGGGGGCCTGGGCTTTCTCCTCATAGATCGCCGCCTCGGCGCCAATCAGGATATCCGCCAATTGGCCGTAGGCTGCACCCCAGGCATTCATCACCTCGGGGGTCGCGATCTCGCTGCCGAGCACTTCGGAAATGGCGCGCAGCAGGCAGGCGCCGACGATCGGGTAGTGCTCCGGCAGGATCTGCAGCGCCACGTGCTTGTTGATGATCTTGGCCACCAAATCGCCAAGCTGGTCCAACTGGTCGATATGCCGCGCGTACATCAACACGCCGTTGGCCAGGGCGCGAGGTTGGTCGCCGCTCGCCTGGTGCGCCTGGTTAAACAGCGGGCGAACCTCCGGGTACTCAGAGAGCATCATGCGGTAGAAATGGGTGATCAGCGCTTCGCCACCGCTTTCCAGCAAGGGCACGGTGGATTTGACGATGGCACGGTCTTGGGCACTAAGCATGTGAGCCTCCTGGGCTTCTTCACTGATTACCCTGACGCACTCAGTATTCGTGCCAACTTATAAACCAATATTTTTCAGTGAGTTAAATGACTGGTAGTCAATATGACTTCCTACAATATATAGTCATAATGACTACAAGGAGTCATTATGACTGCGAAATCACTGCTCACCACCCTGCTCCCCTTGGTCGCCGACCTGTCCCGCGAACTGCCCGAAGGCGAGCGTTACCGCCGCCTGCTGCAAGCCATGCGCGCCCTGCTGCCCTGCGACGCCGCCGCGCTGTTGCGCCTGGACGGCGACTCGCTGGTGCCGCTCGCCGTCGACGGTTTGAGCGCCGATACCCTGGGCCGGCGCTTCAAGGTCAGTGAGCATCCGCGCTTCGCCGTATTGCTGAGCAGCCCCGGCCCCACGCGCTTCGACAGCGACAGCGAATTGCCCGACCCCTACGACGGTCTGGTCGATGGCCTGCACGGCCACCTGGAAGTGCACGACTGCATGGGCTGCCCACTGTTTGTCGACGACCATCCCTGGGGCTTGCTGACCCTGGACGCGCTCGACACAGAACGTTTCGAACGCGTTGAGCTGGATGCCCTGCAAGCCTTCGCCAGCCTCGCCGCCGCCACCGTCAACGTCGCCGAGCGCATCGAGCGCCTGGCCCTGCGTGCCGAAGACGAACACCAGCGTGCCGAGATCTACCGCCAGGCCAGCGGCCAGCAGCACAAGGAAATGATCGGGCAGAGCAAAACCCACAAACGCCTGGTGGAGGAAATCAAGTGGGTGGGCGGCAGCGACCTCACCGTGCTGATCACTGGCGAAACCGGCGTGGGCAAGGAACTGGTGGCCCAGGCCATTCACGCCGCCTCACATCGCGCGGACAAACCGCTGATCAGCCTCAACTGCGCCGCCCTGCCGGAAACCCTGGTGGAAAGCGAGCTGTTCGGCCATGTACGCGGCGCCTTTACCGGTGCGCTGAACGAACGCCGGGGCAAGTTCGAGTTGGCCAATGGCGGCACGCTGTTCCTGGATGAAGTGGGCGAGCTGTCATTGACGGTACAGGCCAAGCTGCTGCGGGTGCTGCAAAGCGGCCAGTTGCAGCGCCTGGGGTCGGACAAGGAGCATCAGGTGGATGTGCGCTTGATCGCCGCCACCAACCGCGACCTCGCTGACGAAGTACGCAACGGCCGCTACCGCGCCGACTTCTACCACCGCCTCAGTGTGTACCCGCTGCAAGTGCCGGCGCTGCGCGAGCGCGGGCGCGATGTGTTGCTGCTGGCCGGTTTCTTCCTTGAACAGAACCGCTCACGCATGGGCCTGGGCAGCCTGCGCCTGACCAGCGATGCCCAGGCGGCACTGTTGGCCTATAACTGGCCAGGCAACGTACGAGAGCTGGAACATTTGATCGGACGCAGCGCGCTGAAAGCCCTCGGCAACTGTCGCGAGCGTCCGAAGATTCTCAGCCTGAGTGCACAGGACCTCGACCTGCCCGATGTCAGCGCGCCGGTGGTCGAAGCGCCGGTCGACACCGGCCTCGCTGTCACCGGCGACCTACGCCAGGCCACCGAGCATTACCAACGCCAAGTCATCAGCGCCTGCCTGGAACGCCACCAGCACAACTGGGCCAGCGCCGCTCGCGAACTGGGCTTGGACCGCGCCAACCTCGGCCGCATGGCCAAGCGCCTGGGGATGAAATAAAAGGATCCCCTCCTCTAAATGTGGGCTTGCCTGCGATAGCGGTGAACCAATCAAAGATAAGGCGGCTGACATACCGCCATCGGGGGCAAGCCCCCTCCCACACTAGACAGCCTTCGCCTCGAAAACCGGGCTCGTAACCTTAGGCTTACGAAACACCAACACATTCCCCACCATCACCAGCACCAACCCCGCCAACGCCGGCGCGGTCCACTGATACCCCTCGGCAAACGCCGACACATTCAACGCCACCACCGGGAACAGCACCGTGCAATACGCAGCACGCTCCGGCCCCATGCGCCCCACCAGCGTCAGGTACGCCGTGAACCCGATCACCGACCCTGGAATCACCAGGTACCACAACGCCCCGACATAACGCGCACTCCAGTCCATCTCGAACGGGATCCCGCGCACCGCGCAATACGTTGCCAACATCGCCGCGCCATACGCCATGCCCCAGGCATTGGTGGTCAACGGCCGGAGCCCAGCCTTCTGCTGCAGACTCGAGAGCATATTGCCGGCCGAAAAACACATCGTCCCCAACAATGCCAAGCCCAGGCCAAGCAGGGTCTGCGGGCTAGCGGTATGCCCCACCACTTCCGGCCAGAACAACAAGCCCAACCCGGCCAACCCCAGGCCGCCGCCCATCAACACATTACGCGCGACCCGCTGGCCGAAAAACACCCGGGCATTGAGTGCATTCCACAACGTGGCCGTGGAAAACACCACCGCCACCAGGCCGCTGGGGATCCATTGGCTGGCGGTCAGGAAGCACATGAAGTTAACGCAGAACAGGCACAAGCCCTGAGCGACGCAGATCAGGTGCCCGCGGCGGTTCATCACCTGCAACTTGCGGCTCAGCAGCAACAGCGCAAACAGCACCAGCGCCGCCAGGCCGAAGCGATACACGATGGACACAGGAATCGCCACCACGCCCAGCTGCCATTTGAGGGCAATCCAGGTGGTGCCCCAGATCAGCACGGTGAGTAAGTAGAGGGAAAGGTTCATGACGGGCTCCGGTGGTTGAGCCCCAGTGTCACCCTGCCCCTGTGGAAGGGTGTTGCACAATCTTGCGCTTTTGTCGGGCAGCGGGCGCACAGCGCCAGCATCGCGGAGTAGGATGCAAGGCGTCGGAGAGTATTCACCATGCCAGATCTGGAATCCCTGCAAGTCTTTCAAGCGCTTAACCGCTCGCCCAACGCACGGCTCGAAGCCTGCGCCGAGCTCGGTGACGGATTGTCTGCAGCCTTGTGGAGCAACCACCACGACTCGCAGGATTACCAGGCGCCCAGCCATCACACCCTGTCGTGCTACATCGGCGGCGGCACCGGCACGTTCCGGCGCGACCAGCCCGGCACCAAGGGTGGGCCGGACAAGCTGTGCATCTTGCCCGCCGAGCATCAGTCAGCGTGGGTGATCAATGGCGAGATTCGCCTGGCCCATGTGTATTTCAGCCCGGAGCAATTTGCCCTCGGTTGCATCACCCTGCTCGACCGCGAACCCCGCGCGTTGCAACTGCGGGAAAGCACCTTTCTGGAGGACGCCAGCCAGGCCCGACGCTTTCACCAGTTGATCGCCCTCAACTGGCACGAACCCGCCGAGCGCCTGCTGACCAGCAGCCTGGCCCATGAAATGCTCAGCCATACCTTGCTCAGCCAGGTAGGCGCGCGCGAGGGGCTGCGTTTGAAAGGCGGGCTGGCGGCGCATCAACGGCGGCGATTGGTGGAGTACATCGACCAGCACCTGGAAGACCCGATCAGCATGGGCCAACTGGCCGGGATGTGCGCGTTGTCCGAGTACCATTTCGCGCGGATGTTCCGCCAAAGCTTCGGCCTGCCGCCCCATCAATACCTGCTGGCACGGCGGCTGACCCGCGCCCAGGCGCTACTGCGCAGCGGCGCCTTGCCCCTGGGCGAGATCGCGTTGCTGTGCGGTTTCTCCAGCGCCAGCCACTTCACCCATCGTTTTCGCCAAGCCATGGGCGCCACGCCCGGCGAATACCGCCAGGCGCTCGGCGCTTAGGTCATCAACCCCAGGGCCTTGGCCTTGGCCACCGCTTGTGTACGTCGCTCCACACCCAACTTGCTGTGGATGCGCCGCGCATGGGTTTTGACGGTGTGCAGGGAGATAAACAGCCGATCGGCGATTTCCAGGTTGGAGTTACCAAGGGCGATCAACTGCAGCACTTCCAATTCGCGCTGGCTCAGGGGGTTGTCCACCGCGCCCGGCGTTGACGCCTGCGGCTCCATCCCCAGCTCACTCAACAACCCCGGCGAACGCAAACGCAGTTCACGAATCGCCTGCTGCACCTGACAACGACCGGCCAGTTCCAAGCCGGTTTGCAGCGAGCGACGCGCCAGGGCAGCGTCGCCCAATTGCCAGGCCACTTCACCCAATACCAGGTGCAGCTCGGTTTCCAGGCAGAGCATGCCGCGCTGGTGGGTGGTTTCCAGCAAGGCACTGAGCCGCGCCACCGGTTGTTCGGCGCAGCCCAGTTTGACCTCTGCCAGCACCAGCAAATATTCCAGGCGCGGAATCAATTCCAGGGTGGCCGGCGGCGCCTGTTTGGCCAGGGGCCCACGGAAGTGGCGGAGCACACGGCGCACCGCTTCTGCCGTCAGTTCGGCGCGACCTTGCTGCAGCCAGAAATGCCCGCTGACCAACAGCAGCACCGCACGGTACACCGTCTCGGGCACCTGGCGTTGCTGCATCAGCCGTTCCGCGTCGCGCAGCTGCACAAAGGCCTGGGCGTAGTCGCCACGGTTGGCGGCCAGCAGGGCCAGGCCGAGAAAACCATAAAGGACGCGCTTATCCTGGCTGTGCAGGCACATTTTCAAGCCTGCCTGGAAGCAGGCGTCCGCCAGGCTGTCTTGCCCCTGGCGCAATGCCAAGTGCCCGCGCCGCAGGGCAATACGTCCCACCAATGGCCCGGCCTTGAGCCGCTGTTTGAGCAACATCGCCTGCACGTTTTCCAACAAACTCTGTGCCCGATAGGGTGCACCGCGCTGTTCCAGCAACTGTGCGTGATCCAGTTCGAGCAGGGCCTCGAGCAACAATGAACCCTGGGCGCGCGCCAGGCACAGCGCTTCACGGTTCAGGGCCTGGGCAACGTCCAGCTCGCCGCGCAGCAAGGCTTGCTGGGTCAGGCCCGACAGGCACATCAACCGCGAGGTCCAGGCGCTGTCGGGCAAGGCTTGCAACGCTTCAAGGAAATGCTCGCGGGAACGCTCGGCGTCACCGCCCAAGTGCAACAGCCAGCCCCACTGCGCTTGCCAGCGCGCGAGTAAATGCCGCTGCAGTGCCGCCGTCGGTTGCGGAGCGAAGCGCGCCAACTGGTCGATGCATTGCGCGGCCTGGTCGAAGCGCCCGGCGAACAGCAGCGCCGCCGTCACCAGCCCCACCAGTTGCGCCGAGCCGAGCATCAATTCGTCGCCGTGCTGTTCATGCAGGCGCAACAGCAACACCGCGTTCTGCTGACGGAACAAGTCCTCGAAACTGAAATGCTGTAACAGGCTCACCGCCACTTCATATTCTTCGGCCAGCAGCGCTTGTTCAAACGCAGCCTGCCAGTCCTGCTCGGTGGTGAACCACTGGCAGGCGCGACGGTGCCAGGAACGTTTGGCCGGCCAGGGCTCATCGCGCAGCAATTGGGCGAGCGGTGGAAAAACCTGCAACCAGTCGGTGTCTTCCCAAGGCTGGATAAATGCACCGAGGGCCTGTAGGTCGCGCAGGTAGTGGTCACCGTCGCCAAAGCCGAACAGGTGCTCGCACAATCCGGTGTTGAAGCGCGGCAGATGGGCGAGCACGCGCCAGGCTTCGGCCAGTTCCGGCGGCAAGGTACTGAACAGTTCGTGCTGCAAGTAGTCGAGCAAGGTCTTTTCCGGGTGCCCTTCCCCGAGCAAAGCGATACGCACACCGGCACACCAACCGCCGCTGAACTGCAGCACGCTGTCGACAGAAAGCCCCAGCGCCGGATTGAGCAGTTGCTGAATTTCCTCAGGGCTGAACGCCAGATCGGCACCGCACTCCAGCAACTCATCGTCGAGCAGCAACCGTGGCCAATTGCACATCGGCCGGCGCCGCGCCCCCAGCCACCACGTCAACGCCGGGCTGCTGACGGTGAGCAAGCGGTCGAGCAACGCGTCGGTGTCGGGGGTGGGCAAGCGACAGAAGTCATCGAGAAACACCCACGCCGGCGTCTGCCACTGAGTGAGGTCCAGCAGCAGCGTCGCTTCATCGGTGAATGACAGGCCGAGGTTCTGCGCCAGGCGTCGGCAAACGTCGACCGGGCTTAAGGCAACACCGTTGAACGGTAGCCAGTACACCTGGCACCCCACCGGCGCCTGCAATGCACACTCGGCCAGCAACGCACTCTTACCGCTGCCACCCGGGGCGCACAGCAATTTGACCCTGACCTGCGCCGCCAGCAAAGGCTCGGCCAGGCGTGGGCGCAGCAGATGGTGGGCGGACAGCCGAGGCATGAATCCAGGACGGTCCAGGCAGCGTGTCATGGCGGTCATTGCTGCATCCTGCGTTCTTATTGTTATGCAACCAGGCACCTACCCTAGTCCTGTGTTTGGCGGTTGTTGAAGAAGTATTCAGCGGGGTGATTTCCAGCCATGCATAAAACCCCATGTGGGAGGGCCGGTGCGACGATTCGACTTGCTCCCGATGGCGGTGTATCAGTCGGCCCATCCATTGACTGACACGCCCTCATCGGGGGCAAGCCCCCCCACCTGTTTGACCCTGCTTCGATCCGGATCAGCGCACCCCTTCAGCCCTCAGCGCAGCCGGCGTGTAGTCCGCCGCCTTGGCATTGAAACCAAACACAAAGCTGCTCTTCTCCTCGTTCTTCATGCCCAGCGCGATGTAGCGCCCGGCGATGATGTCGTAGAGGGTTTCCACGGTGTACGCCGGGGTCTGGTGGTTGTAGTAGAACTGCGCATGACCTTCGGCAACCCGCCACAGTTGGCCACGGCCGTCGTAGTGGTCCACCAGCGCCACCTGCCAGCTGTCCTCGTCGATGTACATGTGGCGCTTGGCGTAGATATGCCGCTCACTCGGCTTGACCGTGCCCACCACTTCCCACACGCGGTGCAGCTCATAGCGGGTCAGGTCCTGGTTGATGTGGCCGGCCTTGATGATGTCGTCGTACTTGAGCGTCGGTTGGTCGAGCTTGTAGCTGTTGTAGGGGATGTACATCTCCTTCTTGCCCACCAGCTTCCAGTCGTAGCGGTCCGGGGCTCCGGAGAACATGTCGAAGTTGTCGGAGGTGCGCAGGCCGTCCGAGGCGGTGCCCGGCCCGTCATACGCCACTTGCGGCGCACGGCGTACGCGGCGTTGGCCGGCGTTGTAGATCCAGGCCAGGCGCGGCTCTTTCACCTGGTCGAGGGTTTCATGCACCAGCAACACATTACCCGCCAAGCGCGCCGGCGCGGTCACCGACTGCTTGAAGAAGGTCAGCACGTTGGCGGCCTTGGCCGGGTCCATGTCGGGGATCAGTTGCGGCACCGCCACTTCTTCCTCGAAGCGGATCGGCGTGTAGCTGCCGTTGGTCTGCGGCGTGGCCTGGGTGATGATGCGCCGCAGGTTGCCGCCGTGATAACGGGTGATGTGGTTCCACAGCACCTCCACGCCATTCTTCGGAATCGGGAACGCGTAGTAGCGGTTGCCGGTGAAGTTCTCCAGGCCGTTGCCGTCGTTGATCGGCTTGACGTTCAGCGCGCTGCGCTTGATCGATTCGTAGATCTCCGGCGGCAGGTTGACCGTGCGGTGGGTCGGGTACACCGGGATCTTGTAGGTCTCGGGGTAGCGTTTGAACATCGCCACCTGGCCGTCGGAGAGTTTGTCCTTGTACTTGTCGACAGTGGCGGCGGTGATCACGAACAGCGGCTTTTCACTGGCAAATGGATCGGCCAGGAAACCCTTGCTGTCCACCGCACCGGCGTTTTTCGGAATGCCGCCGGTCCAGGCGGGAATTGAGCCGTCGGCGTTGCCGGCTTTTTCGGCGCCTACCGGGGTCAGGGTGGTGCCGAGCTTGGCGGCTTCTTCCGGTGACACGGCGGCCATCACGTTGGCTGCCAGCAGGCTGAGGGCCATTACCGCAAATATCTTACGCATAGAGTCTTGTCCTTCTTTAAGCCAGATCAGAAGTTCACGCCGAAGCTGAGGGCGAGGAAGTCACGGTCGGTCAGGGTGTTGTAGTCGCCACCAAAGAAGTCGGTGTAGCTGAGGCTCGCGGTGTAGGTGTTGCGGTAGTCCGCATCCACGCCAACACTGATGGCCTTGGCGCCTTTGTTGAACAGGCCGTTGGGGCCGTAGCCGGCAACGTCGTGGGACCAGGAGAGGTTGGGCTTGAGGTTCACCCCGGCAATCGCGTTGTTGTAGTCCAGGATCGCCCGTGCGCGGTAGCCCCAAGAGGTAGAGGTGACAAAGCCGTCGGTATCACCCTGAAAACCGTAGGCACCGTAAACCGAGTCTCGGCCGTAACGCAGTTTGGATTTATCTTCCAGGCCGGCGACATGCACAACAGCCGCTTCGCCCACCAACGTCAGGCGCTCGGCGCCCAGGACCTGGTCGAAGAACTGGGTCATGGTGCTTTGGATCTGGGTGATTTCCTTGCGGCGGTAGCCTTTGTTGTCGTCGCCGAAATTGCTGCGGATCGGCGAGGCGGCCTGGCCGGCGACAGGGTTGATCAAGGCCAGGGTCAGGTCCGTGGTATTGAGTTGCACCGGGGCATTGGGCCGGTAGCTGATCTCGCCGGTCCATGCCGTGCCCGTGGGCAAGGTGGTGGAGAAGCTGGCGCCGAACAAGCGGATATCTTCGGGATAATCCAGGTAGTACTGGCCACGGCCAAGCATGAGGCTCTGGACCAAGCCCGCGCCGGAGCCGGGCGCGATGCCGTTGGCGGCGCCGGAGATAGCGCCCAGGGTGGCCAGGCTGGTGTTGTTGGTGATGGTCCCCACCGTTGGCGTACGGCTGTGATAGTTCATGAAGTACAGGCCGTATTCGGTGTCATCCCCCAGCCAGCGCAAGGCGGTGCCGAACTGGCCGGAATCCCGCGCATCACGGTCGCCGGCACGCCGCACGATCACCCCTTCATTGGTCACGCCAAATCCTTGGCCGAACGCCGCCGCCACAGGTTGCAATGGCCTGATCGCCGGGTTCCCGACGGTGTAGTTGTTGGTGCAGCCGTCCGCCGCCACATCGCCACCAAAGAAGGTGCCGCAGTTGTCCAGCACCGTCTGGTCCCACTCCAATTGGTAGAAGCCTTCCAAGGTCAACTGGTTGGTCAGGCTCTGGGAAGCGAACAGCATGTTGACCGGAATCAACCCCTCCTTGATCTCGGCGCCCGGCCGACGAAATGCCGAGACGTCGATGGGGTTGATGCTGTTGATGGAGTTACCGATGAAGGTGCTTTCGCCCCAGCTCACCACCTGCTTGCCCACCCGCACCGTGCCCGGCAAATCACCCAGCGAATAGTTGTGGTAGACGAAGGCGTCGAGGATTTGCGCGCCGCTGGACTTGGCGCCTTCCTTGCGGTTGTGGTTGCTGATCGGCTTGAACTCGCGGTCTTCGTCCTGGAGCTCGAAGTCGTACCAGTACTTGCCGCGCACAAATACGCCCGTATCGCCGTACTTCAATTCAAGGTCGTGCAGGCCCTTGAAGATCTTGGAAAAGGTTTCGCCCTTCTTGAAGTTCAGCCGGCCGTCATCCCCGGTGGACGCTTGCCCGGTGCCGCCATTGACGGTGCCCACCAACTTCTTGTCCGCATCGCGCATGCCCCAACTCGCGCCCACCGACAGCGAGGAATCGAATTGCCCTTCGATCTCGCCAATGTTGAACGAAACAGCCTGTGCCTGCGCACAGCAACCCAACGCAACCGCAGCGGCCAGCGCCTGTGGCTTGAAGATGGCGCGCATTGTTGTTTTTGTCATGCGTCTTCCCCGGTGAGTGACAGAAGGCCCCACCCTACTGCCGACTATCGGGAGCGATAAGCGCACCAAGGAGGGATTCGTGTTGTCGCTCGAAAGGATGACAAGGCGCTCTGGCCGGGGTCTGGGCGCACGCATGCGTCGGGTGGATGGCGGGTTATCAGGAGAATGGATGGAGCGCAGCGTGACTGTTGCCGATTCAGCAACAGTCCTTGTCATGAATCGGCATTACTCATTTTGTTACAAGCAGCTATTCTTGCCGGGCTTTCAGGGCAAACCGCTCGCTTCCGCCTTCGGAAGAAAAGCCAGCCTCAAGATGGATTGATGTCTCTATTCAATCTGTTACCCGTGTTAACGGACGTTGATTTGTAGCTCCTTGATCCAACGTCTTACTTCAGCCGCTGCCTTTGCAGCGGCTTTTTTTTTGCCAAAAATAAAACGGGGCGCCATCAGCGCCCCGTAGGATTAAAGCTTTTTCAAGCAATGATCATAGGCTGTACTTCTGCAAATTGGCCATCATTTCCTTCAAGGCCTCGATGTTGTCCTTGGGGTGTGCCGCCCCTTCAAAGTCGCAGATCTGCTGCCAGTGCGCCGCCACATCCTCGGGTGAAAAACCCGCCTCTGGATCAAAGCCTACACCCAGGCTGCGCTCCCAGCGGGTCTTGCCGATCCAGCCGCCGCCCACTTCAAACAGGCCCGAAGTTTCCTGGCACGCCTCACTGCCCAGGTACACCACCAATGGGCTGACCAGCTCCGGCTTGAGGCGCTCGAACACTTGCGGCGGGATCAGGCCTTCGGTCATGCGCGTGCCGCCTGTTGGGGCAATGGCGTTGACCAGGATGTTGTTCTTGCGCCCTTCCAGCGCCAGGGTGCGGGTCAACCCATACAGCCCAAGCTTGGCCATGCCGTAGTTGGACTGACCGAAGTTGCCGTAGATGCCCGAGGTGGACGCGGTGAAGATCACCCGCCCGTACCCTTGCTCGCGCAGATGCGGCCAGGCGGCGCGAGTGACTTTGTAGGCGCCTTCGACATGCACCCGGTAAACCAGGTCCCAGTCGCTGTCGTCCATTTTGTGGAAGGTCTTGTCACGCAGAATACCGGCGTTGTTGACCACCACGTCGACACGGCCGAAGGCGTCGAGGGCGTTCTGCACGATCTTGTCACCGTCGGTGACAGAGTCATGGTTGGCTTCGGCGATACCGCCGGCTTCGCGAATCTCAGCCACCACACGGTCGGCGGCCGAAGCATTGGCACCTTCGCCCTGGGTGGAGCCGCCCAGATCGTTGACCAGCACTTTGGCGCCATGCCTGGCGAACAACAGCGCATGGGCCCGGCCCAATCCGCCGCCGGCACCGGTGACGATCACGACCTTATCCTGGAACTGCACTGACTCACTCATACCAAACTCCAATGGCGACAATGGGAATGGGTCGAGTGTCAGGCACGGGGGCCATGGTCACAATAACCACGACTGAGCCTGAATGGTGCTCGATAAGGCAGAGGGATGATCATGTGGGCGCTGGCGTACCTGCGATGCAAGCGCCTCGGTCTTTCAGTTGAACCGCTGCGGCGCTATCGCAGGCAAGCCAGCGCCCACACTGGGCCAGCAATGCGCTCACGAAACGCCAGATAGTGCTTGAGCACCTGCACCGGCGCCTCGATCTGCGGGTAGTGACCAATATTGGCCAGCAGCACCGTATCCGCATGGGGCACCAATTCGCGGTAACGCTCGACCATATGGGCACCGGAGATCGGGTCGATCTCGCCATCGATCACCCGCAGCGGCACGTCATCCCGTTGCATCGCCTGCACCCAACGCTCACGCAAACGGCGCCGCTGCGGGACGTAGGCGATGAGTTTGTGCAGGATGCGCGTGCCTTCGTGACTATTGATCAGGCTCCAGAAGTCATCCAGAGCGCTCTCACTCGGGCGGGTATTGGGGCCGAAGATCTGGCTGAAGCTGTCCGCCAGGGCATTACGCCCGAAGGCTCGGCCGATCATCCAACCCAGCGGGCTGAGCAAAAGCTTTTGCACCAGCGCGGCGCGATGAGTTTCAGGGAACAACCCACCATTGAGAAACACACAACTGGCCATGTGAAAACGGCCCTCGTAGTGCCGAGCCAGCAACTCCTGGGCGACGCTGTCGCCGTAGTCGTGGGCCAGCACGTGCACCGGTTGCTCGACGCGCAGGTGTTCCAGCAGCGCCTGTTGCAAATCCGCCTGTTCCAACAGGCAATAACCGTGGTCCAGGGGTTTTGCGGAATCGCCAAAACCGAGCATGTCGCAGGCGATCACCAGGTTGCGCTGGGCCAGCGGTTGCCACAGGTAATGCCAGTCCCAACTGGCGGTGGGAAAACCATGGATCAACAGCAACGGCTCACCCTGCCCTGCCACCCAGTAACGGATAGTGCGGCCATGGAAGTCGAAGGTCTGGCTGCGTTTGCGCCAGACACTGAGGGGGATCTCGGCGAGTGGCATCAGGTTTTATACTCAGGATCGACGCGGTCCAATTTGCGCAGCAACGCCGGCCAGGCCAGCGCGCCCCCCATACCTTGAGCACTCTTGGTGACCGCCGCCGCCATCGCCTTGGCACCGGCAAGTATCTGCGGCCCGATGGCGATCAATTCGGCACCGCCGTTTTGCGCCAGCACCTGGATATCGCAGGCGCGCTGGAAGACAAACATCATCAAAAAGGTGTCGGCGATGGTGTCGCCGCAGGTCAGCAGACCGTGGTTGTGCAGCATCAGGAAATTGTTGTCGCCCAGGTCGGCCTGCAAACGGGCCTTCTCTTCGTGGTTCAGCGCCACCCCTTCGTAGGCGTGATAGGCCAGGCTCGACAAGACGAATATCGACTGCTGGCTGATTGGCAATACGCCCTGTTTCTGCGCCGCCACCGCGACACCGGCAGCGGTGTGGGTGTGCAGCACGCAGGTCACGTCGTGACGCACTTCATGGATGGCGCTGTGGATGGTGTAGCCCGCAGGGTTAATCTCGTAGGGGCTGTCCATCAGCTTGTTGCCGGCCTGATCGACCTTGACCAGGCTCGACGCAGTGATTTCGTGGAACATCAGCCCATAGGGGTTGATCAGGAAATCATCGGTGCCCGGCACCTTGGCCGAGATGTGGGTGAAGATCAGGTCATCCCAGCCATGCATCGCCACCAGGCGATAACAGGCGGCCAGGTCGACGCGGGTTTGCCACTCGGCGGCGCTGACCTGATCTTTGAGACTCAATGACGATAGGACCGGGGCTAAACTCACAATAATGACCTCCTTGGCGCATTTTCTTATTGTTTTTTTGAGTGATGGGCCAGTCTAGTCAGAGGTCGTGGCTGGAGGAGTTGCCTTGGCAGCCAGCTTGATGACCGTGCGGGTCAGCGTTGAGAATAGTTTAAATCCCCACAAGCGGCGTCAGAGAAGTGCCGCCAATAAAGGCGCGGCGCGGGCGATTTTCATGGGCGCCGCCACCGCCAGCCACCGCACTGGATGCCTGGGAATCAAGCGAATTTACGCTAAAGCGCGCAGTGCAGTGACCAGCTCAGCCAGCCAGGGCTCGGCGTCGGTTTCCGGGGTGACGCTTTCGCTGGCATCCAGGCGCAGCATCGGCAGCACTTCACGCACGCCCAGCTCGCCGAACAGCTCGCGCATCTGCTCGCCGCCCCCACAAAAGGTATCGCCATAGCTGGCGTCGCCCAGGCCGATCACCGCACCGGGCAGGCCGCGCCAGGCGGCGGGCAATTGGTCGCGAATGCTCGAATACAGCGGTTGCAGGTTGTCGGGCAGTTCGCCCATGCCGGTGGTAGAGGTCACCGCCAGAAAGGCCTGCGGGGCAAACGCCTGTACATCCGCCAGGCTGGCACGGGGGTTATGCCAGGCTTCGAAGCCGGCCTCTTTGAGGAGGTCGGCAGCGTGACGGGCGACTTCTTCAGCGGTGCCGTAGACCGAGCCGGAAAGGATGGCGACTTTCATCAATCTGATCCTGTAGTTGAGCGAAAGCCTGGGATATTAACAGCTGACGCAAATATTTCGGCGCACCCCGTGCAACATTCAGAGCATGTCATAAACTGCCAACTCCAATCACAAGCCATGGACCGCTCAATGATTAACGCCAAGCTGATGCAACTGGTCATCAACGCTTCCAACGACGGCATCGTCGTCGCCGAACGCGAAGGCAAGGACAAGCCGCTGATCTATGTCAACCCGGCATTCGAACGCCTGACCGGCTACACCCTGGATGAAATCCTCTACCAGGATTGCCGCTTCCTGCAATCGGGCGACCGCGATCAGCCGGCCCTGATGGCAATTCGGGAAACACTGGAGAGCGGTGGCGCATGCCGGGAAATCCTGCGCAATTACCGCAAGGACGGCAGCCATTTCTGGAACGAACTGTCGCTTTCGACGGTGTATAACGAAGCCGACAAGCAGACGTATTTTGTGGGTGTACAGAAAGACGTCACCTTGCAAGTCAAGGCCCAGCAGCGGGTGGGTCAACTGGAAGCCGAACTCAACCAAGTAAAAGCCGAACTGGCTGCGCTCAAAGCGACGAGCGGATTCAACAAAATTTAGGAGATGTCATCATTAGAGGCGATAATGGCATTTTAATACCTCCTACCATTGAGCAAGAGCGATGCAACGCGACGCGCTTCTGACCCAGGATGAGTTGGATTTCATTCAGAATATGCAGCACAACCCGCAGCTCAACCTGCGGGATACTTCGTCGAGCCTGACAGTCAACGGTGGTGCACAGATTCGCGACTTGCTCACCCGACTCGCCGCCCACGACCATCTCACTATCCAGGCGCAGTTCGATAACCAGCAACTGACCTTCCCGCTGCACCTGGTGGAAGATGAGTTTCACGCCGTGCACCTTCGCCTGGGGGTGCCGAGTATCTTCGAAGACGGGCCCATGATCCGTCCGTGGCGTCTCGCGCTTGAGGCCCCGGTGGCACTGGAAAACGTCAACGGCATCGCCGGCGCACTGTGGGTGCACGAAGTGTCATTCAAGGGCGTACTGGTGGAAGTTCGTGGTCGGGTCAAGCCGCCGAAGACCTTTTCGCTTTGGTTCAGCCCATCCGGCTACGAGCGCATCGCATTGCGCGGGACACTGGAGCGGGAAACCGCCCGGGGCTTGTTTGCCTACCGCCTGAGCCAAAGTGATGCAGATGAAATCGAGCGCCTGCGCCAATTCATTCTGCATCAGCACCGCATGGTGCACCCGCAGGCGCACGCCTGATTTCAGGTATCCAGGTTACCGCTGAGAAACTGCTGCAAGCGGCGCTGCATCAGGCGCCCTTCACTGCCCAGGCAACCGATCGACGAACCTGCCAGCGCTTTCTGCGCCAGGTCTGAAGCAGCACCCGCCAGGAACAGCGGGCAATCCAGGGTCAATGCCAGGCGATTGAGGCGCCCAGGCAGGTCATGGTTATGTGCGTGGTTGGAAAAGATGATCAGTGCCTGGGGGCGAGTCTTTTCACAGACCAGGGTTAATTCATCAAACGGCTGGCCCATGCCCAGCACCTTAACAGCCAGATCATCCCGACTGATCAACAGCGCCGCCACCAGCAGCTCCAATTTGCGGCACTCGCCAGGCATGGCCGTCAGCAATACACGGGGCGCAGGCGACAGGGTCGCGGTTTGCAGGCGCTGGAAGGTATGGATACGCAGGAAGGCGTCGAAGAACAGCCACTCACTGGCTTGGCCGAAACGCCCCTGGTGACGCAACAGCTCGTTCCATAAGGGCATAAGAATGTCCTGGAACGCCACGCTGATGGGGTAGAGCGCAAAAATCTGGCCGTACAGGCTCTCCAGTTGTCGGTCGTCAAAGGCGCTGACGGCCTGTAACAGCCGCGTCCGCCATTGTGGCAATTCACCTTCCTCGATCACATCGTGCCCAGCGCGAACCACGTTGGCCTGCAAATCGTCGCGGGCGAGAATCTTGCCCACCTTGCTCACCGCTACACCTCGCTCGATCCAATCGAGGATGCGATTAACGGTCGCAATATCGGCCTTGGAGTAGAGCCGGTGCCCACTCTCGGTGCGTACGGGCTGGATCAGACCATAACGCCGCTCCCAGGCACGCAGGGTGACCGGATTGATGCCTGTCATTCTCGAGACTTCACGAATCGGAAACAGCTCATCTGAATCGAGGGATTCCAGATGCAAATTGCTATCACTTGGGGCAGTAATCACAGGTATGAGAGACCAAAAGACCAACGAAAATTGGATCCTCATTTAACGCCTTTAGACCTGTCTTTTTCAAGGTCTCTGCTTATTCGACCAATGCCTCTGGTGTATTTCTACAAAACGGGAATAATCCTTGCCTGTTTTTACGTAGCGGCACTACCCCGCCGCTATGTTTGTGCGCCCCCTACCCGGCCCAGCGCACCCGAATACTTGGAGATACACAATGTCTACCTCTCCCGTCACCTTGATGGTTGCGCGTCGCGTGGCCAAGGGTCGCTACGAAGAACTGATGGCTTGGCTGCGCGAAGGCGAGCAATTGGCCACGGACTTTCCCGGCTACTTGGGCTCAGGAGTACTTGCCCCGCCGCCCAACGATGATGAATTCCAGATCATTTTCCGCTTCGCCGATGAAAAAACCCTGCATGCCTGGGAGTTTTCAGCCTCGCGCAGTACGTGGCTGAGCCGTGGCAGTGAACTGTTTGCCGACCCTTCCGAGCACCGCGTACGCGGCATTGATGGTTGGTTCGGCGCGGCGGGTGCACGCCCTCCTCGCTGGAAACAGGCCGTGGCGATCTGGCTGGCGTTTTTCCCGGTGTCGCTGCTGTTCAACTTTGTGCTGGGACCACTGCTCGGCGGGCTTGACCTGGCGCCGCGCGTACTGGTCAGCACCCTGGCGCTTACGCCGCTGATGGTTTATTGGTTCATCCCGTTGTCGACCCATCTGTTGGCAAACTGGCTGCATCCTGCCCCGGCACCGCGCAAGAGCACTGAAGCTGCGGCGTGAATACAGGGGCAGCCGGTCGCTGGTATAGTTTCAATCTGCCAGCGATTCGAGCTCCCCATGACCGCAACAAACGCCCCGATCCTGATCACCGGCGCCGGCCAACGTGTCGGCCTGCATTGCGCCCAGCGCCTGTTGGAAGAGGGCCACTCGGTTATTTTCAGCTACCGCAATGAGCGCCCCGGCGTACATGCCCTGCGTGAACGTGGCGCGATCGGTGTGTATGCCGACTTCTCCAGCGAGGCCGGGATTCTGGCGTTTATCGCTGAGCTCAAGACCCGGACCGACAGTCTGCGCGCGATCATCCATAACGCCTCGGCCTGGGTCGCGGAAACGCCTGGCGACGAAAGCCGCGCTTTTACCGACATGTTCAGCGTACACATGCTTGCGCCGTACCTGATCAACCTGCATTGTTCGCCTTTGCTGCAACGCTCTTCACCCGCCGATATCGTGCATATCAGCGATGACGTGGTGCGCAAGGGCAGCCGCCGACACATCGCCTATTGCGCCACCAAGGCAGGGCTCGACAGCCTGACGCTGTCGTTTGCCGCGCAGTTTGCGCCGTCGATCAAGGTCAACGGCATCGCACCGGCCATGGTGATGTTCAACGACGGCGACGACGCAGCCTACCGCGCCAAGGTACTGGCCAAGTCGGCACTGGGCATCGAACCCGGGCCCGAGGTGATCTACCAGAGCGTGCGCTACCTGCTGGACAACCCCTATGTCACTGGTACCACCCTGACCGTCAACGGCGGGCGGCATATCAAGTAAGCCGTTTGTGAGGATGTTGTATGACCTTATCCCTGCCCCACCATTACCGCGAGATCCTCAAGGGCTTGGGCGAAGACCCCGAGCGCGAAGGCTTGCTCGACACCCCCAAGCGCGCCGCCAAGGCCATGCAATACCTGTGTCATGGCTATGAGCAGAACCTGGAAGAGATCGTCAACGGCGCGCTGTTTACCTCTGACAATGACGAGATGGTGATCCTCAAGGACATCGAGCTGTACTCGCTGTGCGAGCACCACCTGCTGCCCTTTATCGGCAAGGCCCACGTGGCCTATATTCCGACCGGCAAGGTATTGGGCCTGTCGAAACTGGCGCGCATCGTCGATATGTTTGCACGCCGCCTGCAGATCCAGGAAAACCTCACCCGGCAAATTGCCGACGCTATCCAGGACGTGACCCAGGCAGCCGGTGTGGCGGTGGTAATCGAAGCCAAGCACATGTGCATGATGATGCGCGGCGTGGAAAAACAGAATTCAACCATGAACACCTCGGTGATGCTCGGCGCGTTCCGCGAGTCGAACACCACGCGCATGGAGTTCCTGCAACTGATCGGACGGAGCAAGTAGCAATGCCACAACTTCAACCAGGCATGGCGCGCATCCGGGTCAAGGACCTGTGCCTGCGCACCTTTATCGGCATCAACGAGGACGAGATCCTCAACAAACAGGATGTGCTGATCAACCTGACCATCCTGTATGCCGCCCAGGAAGCCGTGCGCGACAACGATATCGACCACGCGCTGAACTACCGCACCATCACTAAGGCGATCATCGCCCACGTCGAGGGCAACCGTTTTGCCCTGCTGGAGCGCCTGACCCAGGAGCTGCTGGATTTGGTGATGAGCAATGAGTCGGTGCTGTACGCCGAAGTCGAAGTGGACAAGCCCCATGCGCTGCGCTTTGCCGAATCGGTTTCGATTACCCTGGCAGCCAGCCGCCACCCCTGAATTGTCAGTGAGCCCTATGAACGACCAACAACGCCTCGAACTCGAAGCCGCCGCCTTCCGCCGGCTGGTGGCCCACCTGGACAGCCGCAAGGATGTGCAGAACATCGACCTGATGAACCTCTCGGGCTTCTGCCGTAACTGCTTGTCCAAGTGGTACAAGGCCGCGGCCGATGAACGCCAGATCGACGTCAGCCTCGATGACGCCCGTGAAGTGGTGTACGGCATGCCGTACGCCGAGTGGAAAGCCCAGTACCAGAAAGAAGCCAGTGCCGACCAACAGGCGGCGTTCGCCAAAGGAAAAACCCATGACTGACCTGAACACCCTGCGCGCCAGCCTCAACAGCGGCGAACACGTTTTTGCCGATACCTTGGCGTTTGTTGCCGCAGGTTATGACTACCAGCCCCAAGCCTTTACCAATGGTGATGTAGAAAATGCGGCGGGGCAGAACGAAGGGTCGTGCAAGACCTTGGGCCTGGCACTGCTGGAAGGCTTGAGCGACCAGGAAGCGCTGTTGGCATTTGGTGAGCATTACCGTTCGGTGGTGGCGACGCCTGAGGGCAGTGACCACGGCAATATCCGCGCATTGATCGCAAACGGCCTGGCCGGTGTAAAGTTCACCGCCCAGCCCCTGACTCGAAAATCCTGAATCATACGCGGATCAAAATGTGGGAGGGGCGGTGCGACGATTCGACTTGCCCCCTCCCACATTTGTTTTGCGGTGTTAGTTAGAACGCAGCGTCCTTCAAACCGTCGAGGTAACGCTCGGCATCCAATGCCGCCATGCAGCCAGCACCGGCCGAAGTGATGGCCTGACGATACACGTGGTCAGCCACGTCACCGGCGGCGAAGATACCTTCGATGTTGGTGGCAGTGGCGTTGCCTTCGCGGCCGCCCTGCACCACCAGGTAACCGTCTTTGGCGTCCAGCACGCCTTCGAACAACGAAGTGTTCGGCGTGTGGCCGATGGCGATGAATACGCCGTCGACTTTCAGCTCGTCGAAGCTGCCGTCGTTGTTCTTCAGGCGCGCACCGGTCACACCCATGTTGTCGCCCAGGACTTCATCCAGGGTGGCGTTGAGCTTGAGGATGATCTTGCCTTCAGCGACACGGGCGTGCAGCTTGTCGATCAGGATCTTCTCGGCACGGAAGGTCTCGCGGCGGTGAACCAGGGTCACAGTGCTGGCGATGTTGGCCAGGTACAGTGCCTCTTCCACGGCCGTGTTACCACCACCGACCACGGCGACCGGCTTGTTGCGATAGAAGAAACCGTCGCAGGTCGCACAGGCGGAAACGCCCTTGCCCATGAACGCTTCTTCCGATGGCAGGCCCAGGTAACGGGCGCTGGCGCCGGTGGCGATGATCAGCGCGTCACAGGTGTACACACCGCTGTCGCCGGTCAGGCTGTAAGGCTTCTTGGAGAAGTCGACCTTGTTGATGTGATCAAACACGATCTCGGTTTCAAAGCGCTCGGCGTGCTCTTTCATGCGTTCCATCAGCACCGGGCCGGTCAGGCCGTGGACGTCGCCCGGCCAGTTGTCGACTTCGGTGGTGGTGGTCAATTGACCGCCCGCCTGCATGCCGGTGATCAGCAGCGGCTTGAGGTTGGCCCGGGCAGCGTAGACCGCAGCGCTGTAACCGGCAGGGCCGGAACCGAGAATAATCACTCGCGAATGACGGGTATCAGACATGACTCACTCCTATCGACCGCCCGGACTACAAGGCGGCTGGAATAAAAAAGGGACTACGAAGCACTTGGGGAAGGCTTGAACTCGCAGGCCCTGAAAAATAATGGGTGCAGCGTATCGAGGGGGGCAAGATTAAGGAAATACGGAATAACAATCCAGCTCATAGGTGGTCTCTATGCAGTCGACCAGGTTGATCGACAGGATTCTTGCCTAGATGTTACTTATGATGTCGCCGCTTTCACCCAAGGTTTAAAGCCGGTAAGGTCGGCGCGTTCGTCCCCCTTGCTCGGAGTTCTCCATGCCCGCCCCTGCTCTTTCCGGCCCACAATACCTGCGTGAAGGCCTCAAACTGGTGTTGAGCCCCGGCCTGCGCCTGTTTGTGCTGCTGCCGCTGGCGATCAACCTGGTGCTGTTCGTCGGCTTGATCTATTTCGCCGGCCATCAGTTCAGCCTGTGGGTCGACCACTTGATGCCGACGCTGCCGAGCTGGCTGAGCTTTCTGAATTACCTGCTATGGCCACTGTTTGTGGTGCTGGTAGTGCTGATGGTGTTTTTCACCTTCACCATGCTGGCCAATATTATCGCGGCGCCGTTCAACGGTTTTCTTTCGGAAAAAGTGGAAGTGGTGGTGCGCGGCACCGATGACTTCCCGGCCTTCAGCTGGGGGGAGTTGATCGCCATGGTGCCGCGCACGCTGGCACGGGAAATGCGCAAACTGGGCTACTTCCTGCCACGGGCCATCGGCCTGTTTATCCTGTCGTTCATTCCGGTGGTCAACCTGATCGCTGCGCCGCTGTGGCTGTTGTTTGGCGTGTGGATGATGGCGATCCAATACATCGACTACCCGGCCGACAACCACAAGCTGGGTTGGAACGAAATGCTCGCTTGGCTGCGCCAGAAGCGCTGGCAGAGCATGAGCTTCGGCGGCATCGTCTACCTGGTGCTGCTGGTGCCGGTGGTCAACCTGCTGATGATGCCAGCGGCGGTGGCCGGGGCCACGCTGTTCTGGGTGCGCGAACAAGGTGCCGAGGCCATGGCACCGCAGCAAAAAGTGACCCGGTCATAAATCCATCATCTCGATGACACAATGACGACATGGCCCACGGTGACACTGTGGGTCATGACGACAGCCTCGCTTCACATCACCCTCATTACCGAAACCTTCCCGCCAGAGATCAACGGGGTGGCCAATACCCTTGGCCGCCTGTGCGAGGGTTTGCGTTCACGTGGCCACCAAGTCGAACTGGTGCGCCCGCGCCAAGGCGTCGATCAGAGCCGTCCCAGCGATGACGAATTGCTGCTGTGTCGCGGCTGGCCGCTACCGGGTTATCCGGGCCTGCAATGGGGGCAGTCGTCGATGCACAAGTTGCTGCGGCGCTGGACACGCCAGCGCCCGGACGTGCTGTACATCGCCACGGAGGGGCCATTGGGCCTATCCGCCTTGCGCGCCGCGCGGCGTCTGGGGATCAGTGTGGTCAGCGGCTTTCACACCAACTTCCAGCAGTATTCGAACCAATACGGCCTGAGCCTGCTGAGCCGGATGGTCACCCACTACCTTCGCTGGTTTCATAACCGTTCGACCCTGACCCTGGTCCCCAGCGCCAGCCAGCGCCTGGAACTGGAACGCCGGCATTTCGAGCGTCTGGGGATGTTGGCGCGCGGGGTAGACAGCCAACTGTTTCATCCCGCCAAGCGCGACAATGCACTGCGGGAGAGTTGGGGGTTGAACAGTGAGCAAACCGCCGTGCTCTATGTCGGCAGGCTGGCGCAGGAAAAGAACCTGGGGCTGCTCAAGCGCTGCTTCGAGACCTTGCAGGACAGCTACCCGCTGCGTCAGATGAGACTGGTCGTCGTCGGCGATGGGCCACAACGCGCGATGATGGAAAAGGAACTGCCGGAGGCGATCTTCTGCGGCACCTTGCGCGGTGAAGAACTGGCACGTCATTACGCGTCAGGCGATGTGTTTCTATTCCCCAGCCTGACCGAAACCTTCGGCAACGTGGTACTCGAAGCGATGGCGTCGGGATTGGGCGTGGTGGCCTATGACCAGGCCGCTGCGACCCAGCATATACGCCATGGCTACAACGGCGTGCTGGCGATGCCGGGGGACGAGGATGCATTCTGCGATGCCGCCAACTGGCTGCTGGAGGACGCCGAAAGCCTGCGCCGCATGCGCCTGAATGCACGCCAGCATGCGAGCCGCCAGGGCTGGCCGGCGATTATCGAGCAGTTCGAGCGCCAACTGCGCGGGGTCTGCAAGGACGGGCACCCGGTGCCCGCCCTGTCGCCGCTTACACCAGGCTCGTCAACGCCTCACGACTGAAGGGCAGGATGTCGCCTTCACGGCCTTCGCGCACCTTCACGGCCCAATCCGGATCCACCAGCAGGGCTCGGCCCACGGCGACCAGGTCGAATTCGTCGTTGTTCAAGCGCTCCAGCAACTTCTCCAGGCTGGCCGGTTGCGCGACCTTGTCGGTGTTGACCATGAACTGCAGGAACTCGCCATCCAGGCCGACGCTGCCCACGGTGATGGTCGGCTTGCCGGTAAGCTGGCGGGTCCAGCCGGCCAGGTTGAGGTCGGAACCGTCGAATTCAGGCTCCCAGAAGCGGCGGGTGGAGCAGTGGAAAATGTCCACACCCGCGTCAGACAGTGGCTTGAGGAACTCACCCAGCGCCTCGGGGGTTTGCACCAGGCGCGCGGTGTAGTCCTGCTGTTTCCACTGGGAGAAACGCAGGATGATCGGGAAGTCCGGGCCAACGGCGGCGCGGGTGGCCTGGATCAGCTCGATGGCAAAACGTGAGCGGTTGGCCAAACTGCCGCCGTATTCGTCGGTCCGCTGGTTGCTGCCTTCCCAGAAAAACTGGTCGACCAGATAGCCGTGGGCGCCGTGGATCTCCACGCCGTCCATGCCGATACTCTGGGCATCCTTGGCGGCTTGGGCGAAGGCGTCGATCACCGCCTTGATGTCTTGCTGGGTCATGCCGTGCACGACCACGTTGCCATCTTTGAGTTTTTCCATCGGGCCGTAGGCTGGCACGCTGGCGTCAGGCTCAGTGCCGATACGCCGTACGCTGCCCACGTGCCACAACTGCGGAACGATCTTGCCGCCTTCGGCGTGCACGGCGTCGACCACTTTCTTCCAGCCGGCCAAGGCGGCCTCACCGTAGAAGTGTGGAACATTGGGGTAGCCGTTGGACGCCTGATGGTCGACCACGGTGCCTTCGGTGATGATCAGGCCCACACCGGCGGCAGCGCGGCGGCGGTAGTACTCGATCACCTTGGAATTGGGCACGCCGCCAGGGGAGAACGAGCGCGTCATGGGCGCCATGACGACGCGGGTCGACAGTTGCAATGCACCGAGCTGGAAGGGTTTGAACAAGGCCTGGACGGGCATGGGAGCACTCCACGAGAGACGGGGTTTATGATGGGGATCATATGGGGAGTGCAAAGCGCTGGGTAGCACTATTGATCTGAGTGATTAAGGGGTAAAAGCGGCAGAGCCCGGTTGCCGCTGACCTGTAGTGAGCGGGCTTGCCCCGCGCTGGGTGGCGAAGCCGCCCCAGTAAAAACGCCGCATTCTGTCTAGAAATGCGGCGTCTGATTTTAGGGCGGCTTCGCCACCCAGCGCGGGGCAAGCCCGCTCACCACAAAAGCCTCCTGGACGTGTTCAGGCCAGGGCTTTCTCGATGGCTTGGACGACCGTGGGATCATCCGGCGCGGTGCGCGGGGAGAAGCGTGCGAGCACTCGCCCATCCTTGCCCAGCAGGAATTTTTCGAAGTTCCAGGTGATATCCCCAGGAAACTCGGCGCCTTCGCCCGCCAGCAGGCGGTACAGCTGATGACGATCGGGGCCGTTGACCTCAAGCTTGCTGCCCAGCGGGAACGTCACCCCGTAGTTCAGGCTGCAGAACTGCTGGATCTCCTCTTCGGTACCCGGCTCCTGGCCTGCAAATTGATTGCACGGCAGGCCGAGCACGGTAAATCCCTGGGCCTTGTACTGCTGGTAGAGGTTTTCCAGCGCAGCGTATTGCGGGGTCAAACCACATTTGGAGGCTACGTTGACCACCAGCACCACTTGCCCCTTGAAGGGCGCCAGCGGCAGCTCTTGTCCGTCCAAAGCTTTGAGTTTCAGGTCGTGGAAAGCACTCATGACGAACTCCAGATATCCCATGTTCTTCGCATTGCGGCCCTTCGAGATTACAACCCGCAAGCCTGCAATCATAGACGCCGATTGCAAAACTCGCCTGCGGGTTACTGAGCGGTCGGCCAGGGCAAAATCGGAATGGCCGTCACGGCGTTCTGCGGGCTGCCTTCGATCAGGCGGTCGCTGTAGACCAGGTACACCAGCGTATTGCGCTTCTTGTCGAGGAAGCGCACCACTTGCATGGTCTTGAACACCAGCGAGGTGCGCTCCTTGAACACTTCGTCACCGTCCTTCAGCTCGCCCTTGAAGCGGATCGGGCCCACCTGACGGCAGGCAATCGAGGCTTCAGCGCGGTCTTCGGCCAGGCCGAGGCCGCCTTTGACACCGCCGGTCTTGGCGCGGGACAGGTAGCACGTCACGCCGTCAACCTTGGGGTCGTCGAAGGCTTCGACCACAATGCGGTCGTTGGGGCCGACAAACTTGAACACCGTGGACACTTGGCCAATTTCTTCGGCCGAGGCCAGCAGCGGCATGGCCAGCAGCAGGCCGAGCAATCCCTTCATGACACGCATTGTGTATTCCTTTGGTTAGACCAGGATCAGGTTATCGCGGTGTACCAGTTCCGGTTCCGCCATGTAGCCTAATAGTCCGACAATCGCGTCGGACGATTGTCCAATAATTTTCTGCGCTTCAAGGGCACTGTAGTTGGCCAGGCCGCGAGCAATCTCACGACCGTCCGGCGCCACGCACACCACCATTTCCCCACGGCGGAAACTGCCCTGCACCAACTTGACGCCTACCGGCAGCAAGCTCTTGTTACCCTGGGACAAGGCCGATACCGCGCCATCGTCCAGCACCAGGGTGCCACGGGTTTGCAGATGACCGGCCAGCCATTGTTTGCGCGCGGCGAGCATGCCGCGTTCCGGCGACAGCAGCGTGCCGATGCGCTCACCGGCCTTGAGACGATCCAGCACGCGCTCCAGGCGCCCACCGACGATGATCGTGTGGGCACCAGAGCGTGCGGCCAGGCGCGCTGCGCGCAGCTTGGTCTGCATGCCACCACGGCCCAGGGCGCCGCCAACGCTGCCGGCCACGGCATCCAGCGCCGGGTCATCGGCGCGCGCTTCATAAATAAGCTGGGCGTCGGGGTTGTTGCGCGGGTCGGCGTCGAACATGCCGTCGCGGTCGGTGAGGATCACCAGCAGGTCAGCTTCCACCAAGTTGGCAACCAGGGCGGCCAGGGTGTCGTTGTCGCCGAAGCGGATTTCGTCGGTGACCACGGTGTCGTTCTCGTTGATCACCGGGATCACCTTCAGCTCCACCAGCGCGCGCAAGGTGCTGCGGGCATTGAGGTAGCGCTTGCGGTCGGACAGGTCGTCGTGGGTCAGCAGGATCTGCGCCGTGTGGCGGCCGTGCTCGGCAAAGCTGGACTCCCAGGCTTGCACCAGGCCCATCTGGCCGATGGCGGCGGCAGCTTGCAGTTCGTGCATCGCGCTGGGTCGCGCGGTCCAGCCGAGGCGGCTCATCCCGGCGGCAACCGCCCCGGACGACACCAGCACCAACTCAACACCGGCCTCATGCAAGGCCACCATCTGCTCGACCCAGACGCTCATGGCTGCGCGATCCAGCCCCTTGCCATCCGCCGTCAGCAACGCACTGCCGATCTTTACGACCCAGCGCTGCGCACCTGTCACTTTGCTCCGCATCATCTTCAACCTTAGATTGAGGGTTGCGCGACCCAGCGCCGCCCATAACGTTAAACCCGGATACTAAAACGCCGCTCTCTAAGGAGCGGCGTTCAAGTTTATCGCAACGGATCAGTCACGCACGTAAATGATTTCCGGACCGTCTTCATCATCCACGTCTTCTTCGTCCCAATCATCGTCGCCGATGTCGTGGACCGACTTCACGCCACTGCGGCGCAGGGCACGCTGGTCGTCCAGGGCTTGCAGCTGGGCACGGGCCTCGTCTTCGATCTGCTGGTCAAGCTCGGCGAGTTCGGCCTTGAATACCGGGTCGGCCGCCAGGCGGTCGGCGCGGTCTTCGAGGTAGCGCATGATGTCGCGGGTCAGGCGCTCGGTGCCTTCTTTGGCGATGGCCGAGATCACGTAGACCGGGCCGGTCCATTCCAGGCGATCGACGATTTCCTTGACGCGCTCCTCGTGTTCTTCTTCGAGGATCTGGTCGCACTTGTTCAGCACCAACCAGCGATCACGCTCGGCCAGGGCCGGGCTGAACTTGGTCAGTTCGCTGACGATCACTTCGGCGGCGTCCGGGGCGCTGGTGTCATCCAGCGGCGCCATGTCCACGAGGTGCAGCAGCAAACGGGTGCGCGACAAATGCTTGAGGAAGCGGATGCCCAGGCCGGCGCCATCGGAGGCACCTTCGATCAGGCCGGGAATGTCGGCGATCACGAAGCTTTTCCAGCGGTCGACGCTGACCACGCCCAGGTTGGGTACCAGGGTGGTGAACGGGTAGTCGGCAACCTTTGGCTTGGCAGCCGAGACCGAGCGAATGAAGGTACTTTTGCCGGCGTTCGGCAGGCCCAGCAGGCCCACGTCGGCGAGCACTTTCATTTCCAGCTTGAGGTCACGCTGCTCGCCCGGCTTGCCTGGCGTGGTCTGGCGCGGTGCACGGTTGGTACTGGACTTGAATCGGGTGTTACCCAGACCGTGCCAGCCGCCCTGCACAACCATCAGTTTCTGGCCGGCCTTGGTCAGGTCGCCAATCACTTCCTGGGTAGCGGAGTCGATGATCGTGGTGCCGACCGGCACGCGCAGTACCAGGTCTTCGCCTTTTTTACCGGTGCAGTCGGTGCTGCCGCCGTTGGAGCCACGCTCGGCATCAAAGTGCCGGGTGTAACGATAGTCGACCAGAGTGTTGAGGTTTTCGTCGGCCATCATGTAGATGGAACCGCCGTCACCGCCATCACCGCCGTTTGGGCCACCGTTTTCGATGAATTTTTCGCGACGGAAACTCATGCAACCGTTACCGCCGTCGCCTGCTTTTACTCGGATGGAAACTTCATCAACGAACTTCATAACAAAACGCCTCTCGCCGCACGGACGAGCTTAAGAAACCAAGACATAAGACTCTTGCAAAAATGAGCGCAGCGACCTCAATCAACGACCGCAAATCCAGCGCTTGAGCCCATTACAAACAGCTTTGCAAGAGACTCACCCCACAAACGAAAAAGCCCCGTCGCAAGACAGGGCTTTTCCAGCGATCTCGCAATTAAGCTGCGACAACGCTCACGTAACGGCGGTTGAAAGCGCCTTTTACTTCAAACTTGATCACGCCTTCGATTTTCGCGAAGAGGGTGTGATCTTTACCCATGCCAACACCGTAACCGGCGTGGAATTGGGTGCCGCGCTGACGCACGATGATGTTGCCCGGAATGATTTTCTGGCCGCCATACATCTTCACGCCAAGGCGTTTGGCTTCTGAGTCGCGACCGTTACGGGTACTACCACCAGCTTTTTTGTGTGCCATGAGTCAATTCTCCTAGTGAGGAATTAGGCTGAAATTAAGCCTGAATACCGGTGATTTTGATCTCGGTGTACCACTGGCGGTGGCCCATACGCTTCATGTGGTGCTTACGACGACGGAACTTGATGATGCGGACTTTATCGTGACGACCTTGGGAGATCACTTCAGCCACAACGGTAGCGCCAGCAACAACTGGAGCGCCGATGTTCACGTCATCGCCATTGGCGACCAACAGAACGCGATCAAAAGTAACGGATTCGCCGGTAGCGACTTCCAGTTTTTCGATCTTCAGGTATTCACCTGGGGCGACTTTGTATTGCTTGCCACCAGTAACAATTACTGCGTACGACATGGTATTTCTCCGATAATCCTGCTCACCCAGCGCTTTATAAGAAGAGGTATTGGCTGGCATGGCTGCATGGGATGGACGTCCCGAATGCAATTGCGTAAGGCAGGTGCTGCCCAGGAAGTTCAGGGTGCGCGATTGTACGCAAGCTATGGGAGGCTTGCAAGTGGCCGTCTATCGCGCCTTGACACCTGGGGGCCTGGGTCCTAGCATGCCGCGCAACCCTTCTGGAGCGACTGTCGCTGATGCAACCCCAAGCTTTCTACCGCGCGGTCGCGGACGATTTTAGCGCCGTCGACGGCATCATCAAGAAGCAGCTGACTTCTAAAGTGCCGCTGGTCTCCAAAATTGGCGACTATATTACGTCGGCGGGCGGTAAGCGCCTGCGTCCTTTATTAGTGTTGCTGTGTGGCAAGGCCCTGGGCCGCGAAGGCGATGACCTGCGCCTGCTGGCGGCCACTATCGAATTCCTGCACACCGCGACCCTGCTGCATGACGACGTGGTCGACATGTCCGGCATGCGCCGTGGCCGCGAGACCGCCAATGCCATGTGGGGCAACGCCCCTAGCGTGCTGGTGGGCGACTTCCTGTACTCGCGCTCGTTCGAAATGATGGTTGAACTCGGCTCGATGCCGGTGATGAAGATTCTTTCACAGGCCACGCGCATCATCGCCGAAGGCGAAGTGCTGCAACTGTCAAAGGTCCGCGACGCCAGCACCACTGAAGAAACCTACATGGAAGTGATTCGCGGCAAAACTGCGATGCTCTTCGAAGCCTCCACCCACAGCGCCGCCGCGCTGTGCGGCGCAACGGTCGAACAGGCCGAAGCCCTGCGCACCTTTGGTGATCACTTGGGCGTGGCCTTCCAACTTGTGGACGACCTGCTCGACTACCGTGGCGATGCCGAGACCCTGGGCAAGAACGTCGGTGACGACCTGGCCGAAGGCAAGCCGACCTTGCCGCTGATCTACACCATGCGCGAAGGTACGCCGGAACAGGCTGCCCTGGTGCGCAAGGCGATCCAGAAAGGCGGGATCGAAGACTTGGAGGCCATCCGTGCCGCTGTCGAAGCGTCGGGTTCCCTGGAGTACACCGCGCAACTGGCACGCGATTACGTGGCCCGTGCGATCAAGTGCCTGGAAGCCCTTCCAGCCAGCGAATACCGGGACGCCCTGGTTGAGCTGAGCGAGTTTGCGGTCGCGCGTACGCACTAAAATAATGTGGGAGGGGGCAAGCCCCTCTCTCATTTAGTTTGCATTACCTATCCAAGACCACGCCCTGCCTTGGCTCAATTCCCTATATAATGTGCGACTTTTAGCCATCCTGACTTTCAAGGAGCTGTAGTGAGCACGTTGCCACCCTGCCCGAAATGCAATTCCGAATACACCTACGAAGACGGCGCCCAGCTGATCTGCCCGGAATGCGCCCATGAGTGGTCCGCCAGCGGCGAGGCCGACACGGCCAGCGACGAAACCGTGAAGAAAGACTCTGTGGGCAATGTCCTGCAGGACGGCGACACCATCACCGTGATCAAGGACCTCAAGGTCAAGGGCACCTCCCTGGTGGTCAAGGTCGGCACCAAGGTCAAGAACATCCGCCTGTGCGACGGCGACCACGATATCGATTGCAAGATCGACGGTATCGGCCCGATGAAGCTCAAGTCCGAGTTCGTGCGTAAAGTCTGAACCTGTTGCTTCCATCCCGCGCCCGCCGCGGGATGGCGTTTCGCCCTCCCCGTTGATCGAACGCAATATCCACACAGAAAAAAACACAAATCGCCAATAGGCACTTGCTATTCTACGAATAAGAATTATTCTCATTGAACTCATCAAGGAGAACGACCATGACTTATTTGATAGATGCCTGGCTGGACCGCCCACACCCTTACCTGCGGATCCTGCATCGGGAAACCGGTGAAGTCTGTGCGGTACTGGAAGAAGAAGCGCTGAATGAACTGCAGGACCAGGGCGACCTGGACGTCAACGGGCTGAGCTCGAGTGAACCTGGGGTGCTGAAGGAGGTGGTGCGTAATCTGTTTCTGTTCTGCTATGCCCGAGCGTTGCGCCCGGCGACGGAGCTGAATGGCAAGTTCCATCCATGAACCACCACGCACATTCTGTGAGTACGGACCTTATGTGGGAGCGGGCTTGTTGTGGCGAGCACGCTTGCTTGCGCTGGGGTGCGAAGCGCCCCTAACTGCCGACGACTGCTGCGCAGCCGAGCGGGAGCATGCGCCCTCGCCACAACAAACCCGCTCCCACACAAGCCCAACACCCACAGAAATCAGCAGGTCTTACAGAACGTCGAGCAGCTCGACGTCAAACACCAGAACGCTGTGCGGCGGGATGCTGCCAACGCCTTGAGCGCCGTAAGCCAGTTCGCTCGGCACGTACAGGCGCCATTTGCTGCCGGCATTCATCAGTTGCAGGGCTTCGGTCCAGCCGGCGATCACGCCGCCCACCGGGAATTCTGCAGGCTGGCCGCGATCGTAGGAGCTGTCGAACACAGTGCCATCGATCAGCGTGCCGTGGTAGTGAGTACGCACTTGGTCTTCACGGGTCGGCTTGGCGCCGTCACCGGCCGTCAGCACTTCAAATTGCAGGCCGGAAGCCAGGGTGGTGATGCCATCACGCTTGGCGTTTTCAGCCAGGAATGCCAGGCCAGCGCCAGCCGCCGCTTCAGCCTTGGCGGCCGCTTCGGCTTGCATGATTTCGCGGATCACCTTGAAGCTGGCGGCCATTTGTTCCTGGTCGACACGGCTTGGCTTGCCGGCGAATGCGTCGGTCAGGCCAGCCAGGATCGCGTCCAGGCTGACGCCCGGTGGTGGGTTGTCGCGCAGTTGGTCGCCCAACTGACGGCCGATACCGTAGCTGACGCGGGTTTCGTCGGTGGACAGATTAACTTCGGACATGAAGAGGCTCCGCTGTAGGACAGCACGGTTTCCCGCGCCATCCAGAACTAAAAGGGCCCGCAGACTAGCACACAAGACCCGCCCATGATCAGCCCCCTCCCCCGTCAGCCACTGCGCTGGCACCCCTTCGTCGCTCTGCGACGAAATAGCATTTCAGATTCATCTCTTGTCGCCGATACAGCCCTACACAGCAGCTGGCTCCAAAATCAATAACCGTCCAGCACACCCCCATTTTTTCCTGCGGAGCATTCAATGAACAGCTGGTTCGGCAACATCAGCGTCAACCTCAAACTCGGCCTGGGCTTCGGCCTGGTGCTGGTCCTCACCTCGATCCTGGCCCTCACCGGCTGGACCAGCCTCGGCGGCCTGATCGACCGCAGTAACTGGATGAGCGATATCACCCAGCTCAACGCATCGTTGACCAAACTGCGAATCGTGCGCCTGCAATACATGCTCGCCAACGGCGACGAAGCCGTGGCCCAGAATGTACAGACCAGCCTGGATGCTTTCGCGGCCCAGCAACAAAAACTCCTGGACAGCTTCAAGAGCCCGGAAAACCTCAAGCTGCTCAACGAGCAGAAAGGCGTCATCACCGCCTATCAACAGTCCCTGAACAAAATGCGTGAGGCCTACCGTAACGGCAATGCTTCTCGCCAGGTGATGGGCGACAAGGCCGATATCGCCAACGCACAGATCGAAGCGTTGGACACCAAAGTGCAGCAGATGCCCGAAAGCCCGGAGCGTTTCAGCCAATTCCAGGCCGTGACGCGAGCCAAAGAAGAGTTCATGTTGGCCCGCTATGAAGTGCGTGGCTACATCGCCAACGTCAGCCCGGACACCGAAGCCCGTGCCGCCGCACAAATTGAAAAAGCTATCAGTGGCTTGAAAGGTCTCAGCGCCGTATTCGGTGCGAGCGAGCAAAGCGCTTTGACTGCGCTTGAAACCGCCCTTGGCGCCTACCGCACGGCCGTGCAGAACTACAAGGCAGCCAACGCCAACATCGTCACCGCCCGTGCCGAGATGACCACACAGGGTGCCGACATCGTCACCATCAGCGACAAGCTGTACGAAATTCAACTGAACCGCCGCGATGCCGAAAGCGCCCAGGCCCGTAGCCTGCAATTGATCAGCACCTTGCTGGCGCTGCTGGTTGGCGTCATCGCCGCATGGGTCATCACCCGCCAGATCACCCGACCGATCCAGGAAACCCTGGCCGTGGTAGAACGCATTGCCTCCGGCGACTTGAGCCACAACATCCAGGTCACGCGCCGTGATGAACTGGGCGTGCTGCAACAAGGCATCCAGCGCATGGGCACTACCCTGCGCGAATTGATCAGCGGTATTCGCGACGGCGTGACGCAGATTGCCAGCGCCGCTGAAGAGTTGTCGGCGGTGACCGAGCAAACCAGCGCCGGCGTGAACAGCCAGAAGATCGAGACCGATCAGGTCGCCACCGCGATGCACGAAATGACGGCCACTGTGCAGGAAGTCGCGCGTAACGCCGAACAGGCGTCCCTGGCCGCCGCAGATGCCGATGGTCAAGCCCGCGCAGGCGACAAAGTGGTCGCTGAAGCCATCGCTCAGATCGAGCGCCTGGCCGCGGAAGTGGCCCGTTCCACCGACGCCATGACCCACCTGCAACAAGAGAGCAACAAGATCGGCAGCGTGATGGACGTGATCAAGGCTGTGGCCGAACAGACCAACCTGCTGGCCCTCAACGCGGCGATTGAAGCGGCGCGTGCCGGTGAAGCCGGCCGTGGGTTTGCTGTGGTGGCTGACGAAGTGCGCGGCCTGGCCCAGCGCACGCAAAAATCCACCGAGGAAATCGAAGGCCTGGTCGCCGGCTTGCAGAACGGCACCCAGCAAGTGGCCAACGTGATGAACAACAGCCGCAGCCTCACCGACAGCAGCGTTGAGCTGACGCGCAAGGCCGGTGTATCGCTGGAGAACATCACCCGTACGGTGTCGAACATCCAGTCGATGAACCAGCAGATTGCCGCCGCCGCAGAACAGCAAAGCGCCGTGGCGGAAGAGATCAGCCGCAGCATTGTGAATGTGCGTGATGTGTCGGAGCAGACTGCTACGGCGAGCGATGAGACGGCCAAGTCGAGTGTGGAACTGGCGCGGTTGGGTAGCCAACTGCAGCAGATGGTCAGTCATTTCCGGGTGTAAAACCGCAATCCCTGTGGCAAGGGAGCTTGCTCCCTCGCCACAGGCAAACAACCCCAGCCACTCACGGGGATTGCAAAAAAACCGCCCTACCCAGGCGGTTTTTTATTGCCTGCGATTTGCCCTTCAGCCCTCGCCTTCCTCGACAAACACCACCCGATTTCCAAATGGATCCTTGATGCTCATCTCCCGCGATCCCCAAGGCGTTTCCTCAACCCCGGGCTTGGCATACCGATAGTCCTTGCCCGCCAACTGCTGCTGATAGGCATCCACGCCTTGCGCTTGAATCCGCACCGCCGCACCCGGCGAGGCATCGCCATGGTGCTCAGTCAAATGCAGCACACATTCGCCCAGCGACACCTGTAAATACAGCGGGAAATTCGCCTCGAAACGATGCTGCCAATCCACTTTGAACCCCAGGAAGTCGACGTAGAACTCCAAGGCCTTGGCCTCGTCGAAAATTCGCAGAATGGGGGTGACTTTTCCTAAGTGCATGGTGACCGCTCCGTGTATGAGAACGCCCACTATAGAGACGAAAACCCACGACGCAAATCCCCACTGCGTGCCAGGAAACGACCCGGCCGCTGGCCATTCGCCTGCCCGTCGCTGTAGCTCAACACGCCGTTGACCCATACCCCATCGATGCCCTCGGCCGCGCGCTGCGGTTCCTTGAAGTCCGCCACATCACGCACGCGCAACGGGTCGAACAACACCAGGTCAGCCCAGTGTCCCTCGCGGACTTCACCCCGATCAGCCAAGCCAAAACGCGCCGCGGACAAGCCGGTCATCTTGTGCACAGCGGTGTGCAACGGGAACAACCCCACATCGCGGCTGAAATGCCCCAGCACCCGTGGAAACGCGCCCCACAAACGCGGATGCGGGAACGGATCCTCAGGCAAACCATCCGACCCCACCATCGATAACGGATGCGCCAGGATCCGCCGCACATCCGCCTCGTCCATCCCGTAATACACCGCCCCTGCCGGTTGTAGCCGGCGTGCGGCGTCCATCAACGAAACGTCCCACTCAGCGGCAATCTCCTGCAAATCGCGCCCGCCCATTGCCGGGCACGGCGTCGACCAGGTAATGGTGATACGAAACGCGTCCGTCACTTGCTTGAGGTCCAGGGTCGAAGAACTCGCGGCATAGGGGTAGCAATCACAGCCCACCGGATGGGTTTTCGCCGCCCGCTCCAGCGACGCCAACAGCTGCGGACTACGCCCCCAATTACCGGCACCGGCACATTTGAGGTGGGAAATGATCACCGGCACCTTGGCATGTCGGCCGACCAGAAACGCCTCGTCCATCGCCTCCAGCACCGGTTCGAATTCACTGCGCAAATGGGTGGTGTACACCGCACCGAACGCGGTGAGGGCCTCACTCAGTTGCAGCACTTCGTCGGTCTCGGCATTGAATGCACTGGCGTAGGCCAGGCCTGTGGATAAACCGAGGGCGCCGGCTTCGAGGCTCTCTTGCAACTGCACGCGCATGGCGGCGATTTCATCCGCCGAGGCGGTGCGGTGCAGGTCGTCCATGTGGTTGCTGCGCAACGCGGTATGGCCGATCAACGCCGCGACGTTCACCGCAGGATGTGCACTTTCTACTGCAGCCCGGTAATCGGCAAAACGCGGGTAAACAAACGCCTCACGCGTGCCCAACAGGTTCATCGGGTCCGGCGGATCGCTGCGCAAGCTCACAGGCGACGCGCTGATGCCGCAGTTGCCGACAATCACCGTGGTCACGCCCTGGCTGAGCTTGGGCAACATCTGCGGGTGGCGGATCACCACCGTGTCGTCGTGGGTGTGCACGTCAATGAAACCCGGCGCCAACACGCGGCCGGCGGCATCAATTTCATGCTCGGCCATGGCCGTCGACAAATCGCCAATCGCCTCGATGCGCCCGTCGCGCAGGCCCACATCAGCGACATAGCCGGGCGTGTTGCTGCCATCAATGATCAGCGCCTGGCGTATCAACGTGTCGTACTTCATTTCAGTCTCCAAGCGGCAGGCTGTCAGGGCCGCCGCGATAATCGTCCAGGGCCAGCTTGATCCGGCGCAGGCGCTCCTGGTTGTCGTCCGGCAGGGCCAAGGCCAGCTCGGTAGCGAGCAGGTCGATGGCCAGCAGCATGCCGTAGCGCGCTGCCGTGGGTTTGTAGATAAAGCTGGTTTCGGCCGGTTGCAGCGGCAGCAGCACATCTGTCAGTTGCGCCAAGGGTGAATCCGCAAGGGTGATAGCGACGATGCGCGCGTCGTAGTTGCGCGCCAGTTCCACCACGTCCAGCAGTTCGGGGGTGAGGCCGGTCAAGGAGCACACGATCAGCGCATGCTCCGGCCCCAGGGTCGCGGCCGTGACACGCATCATCACGGGGTCATGACAAGCGGCAATCGGATAGCCCAGACGCACCAGCCGTACCTGCAACTCATCGCTGCACAGGCTCGACGGGCCGCCCATACCGAACGCATGGATCATGCGCGCCTTGCCCAGCAGGTTGACCGCATCAACAAAGCTCGCCTGGTTGAACCCCGACAAGTGCTGCCGCAACGTCGCCTCGATATCCCCCAGGATCTGCCGATGAAACGCCGATTGCTCCGGTAACCCCGCAGGGTCGAGGAAGCGACTGCCGACCCCACTGGCCTGCGCCAATTGCAGGCGCAAGTCACGCAAGTCCCTACACCCCACACTGCGCGCGAACCGCGACAAGGTGGCCGTGCTGACCTCGGCCCGTTGGGACAATGCCTCCAGGCTGGCCGACGCGGCAAAGCCCACATCATCGAGCATCAGCTTGGCGATACGCCCTTCGCCGGCGCTGAAGGAATCCTGACGGGCGCGGATCTGGTAGAGGATGTCCATGGGGTCTCCGGGTTACAAAATGAGGCTCATAAAACAAGAGACAGGCCGTAGGTGAGACCGAATGCCACCACAGAAATCAACGTCTCCAGCACAGTCCAGGTCTTGAAGGTCTGGATCACCGTCATATTGAAGTATTCCTTGATCAGCCAGAAGCCGCCGTCGTTCACGTGGGAAAAGATCACCGAGCCCGCACCGGTGGCCAACACCAGCAATTCGGGGTGTGGATAACCCAGGCCCATGGCGACCGGTGCTACAACACCGGACGCGGTGGTCATGGCAACGGTGGCCGAGCCCGTGGCGATCCGCATCAACGCGGCAAACAGCCACCCCATCACCAGCGGCGACAAGTGGAACGCGTGGGCCAGACCAAGAATTTCGTTAGTCACTCCGGCGTCCACCAGGATCCGGTTCAAGCCGCCCCCCGCCCCCACCAGCAAGGTGATGCTCGCGGTCGGCGCGAGGCATTCATTGGTGAACGTGAGGATCGACTCGCGGTTGAAACCCTGCGCAATACCCAAGGTCCAGAAGCTCACCAAGGTCGCCACCAGCAGCGCAATCACCGAGTTGCCGATAAACAGCAGGAACTGGTTGAAACCGGTGCCCGGCGTGGAAATCACGTTGGCCCAGCCGCCGATCATCATCAGCACCACCGGCAACAGAATGGTGCCCATGGTCAGCGTAAAGCTTGGCAAGCGTGTACGCGGTTCTCGGTCGATGAACTGGCGTTCCAGCGGATTTTCCGCCGGCAGGTGAATGCGCGGCACAATGAATTTGGCGTAGAGCGGGCCGGCGATGATTGCCGTGGGGATACCAATGAGGATCGCATACAGCACGGTCTGCCCCACCGATGCGTTATATGCCAGCACCGCCATCATCGCGGCCGGGTGCGGCGGCACCAGCGCATGCACCACCGACAGGCCGGCGACCATCGGCAAACCGACCATCAGGATCGATACGCCCACACGCCGCGCCACGGTAAAGGCGATCGGCACCAGCAGCACAAAACCCACCTCGAAAAACAGCGGCAATCCCACCAGGAAGGCGATGCACACCATGGCCCAGTGCGCATTGCGCTCGCCAAACCGGTTGATCAACGTACGCGCCACCTGCTCGGCACCGCCGGACTCGGCCATCATCTTGCCAAGCATGGTGCCCAGCGCCACGACCAGGGCGATATGCCCCAGGGTCTTGCCGACGCCCGCTTCGTAAGAGCCCATAATGGTGTCCGCCGGCATCCCGGCCATCAGCGCCAGGCCGATGGACACCAGGGTGATGACGATAAACGGATTGAGCCGGTAACGTGCAATCAGCACGATCAAAGCAATGATGGCGATGGCAGCGTATGCCAATAGCCCGAAGCCCGGTGATGCGGCCATGCGGTACTCCTCGGAAAGGGTCACGTCGAATTGATTGTGAAACTCATAAATCATTACCGAGGAGTGTTTTCAATTTTTATGAAAGTAATTTTCGCCCACGGACAAGCGGTGTCGCGCTGGGATATGCCCGACAACCGTGTATGAAAATTCGAGGGGTGTTCTTACATGAAGATCAGACGATGCCGGAAACTCAACGTGCGCCATCGAGTCATAGAATGCGCCTCCACTCATGCCCAGGAACACCGACCATGATTCGCACCGCCCTTGCCGCCAGCGCCCTGCTTCTCGCCCTCTGCGGCAACGCCTCGGCCGCCGACAACGCCGCCTTGAAAAAATGCATGGACAGCGCCAACACGACCGCAGACATGGTCAGTTGCAACGCCAAGGAAACCAAGGTGCAGGATGCGCGCCTGAACAGGGCCTACAAGACCGCCCTCGCCGCCCAGGAAGGCGCGCGCAAACAGCAACTGCAAGACGTGCAGCGCCTGTGGATAAAATACCGTGACGCCAATTGCGGTTTCGCAGGCTCCGCTACCGGCGGCACCCTCGACCAGGTCAACGGCTCCGGCTGCGTGCTCGACATGACCCAAACCCGCGCCCAAGAGCTGGAAGACCTGGTCGGGCCATAACTGCACAAGCCGACCTCCCGTGGCAAGGGAGCTTGCTCCCGCTGGGCTGCGCAGCGGCCCCAAAAACCTTCGCAGCGCTGCGCTCAGCAGACCAGCCCGGTAATGCGGGAGCGGCTCTATCAGTCGTGGTGAACCTTGGCACGCTTGAGCAACTTCTTGCAGCGCTCGGACAAATGCAGCACCCGCAAGTGCTTGCCCGCCTTGGTGTAACGCTCACGCAGGGTCATCAAGGCGGCAATCGCTGAATAGTCGACAAAACTCAGGTGACGGCAATCCAACGTCACCTGGTCCGGGTCGTTGGCCGGGTCGAACTGATTCAAAAACGGCGTTGTCGAGGCAAAGAACAACGTGCCATGCAGGCGATAGAGCTTGCTGCCATCGGCTTCCAGGTGCTCATCCGCATACAGCTCCCGCGCTTGTTGCCAGGCGAAATTCAGCGCCGCAATCACGATCCCGCACAGCACCGCCGTGGCCAGGTCGGTGAACACGGTGATCACCGTCACCGCGATGATCACCAGCACGTCATTGAGCGGCACCTTGTTGATCACCCGCAGCGACGCCCAGGCAAAGGTCTGCTGGGACACCACGAACATCACGCCCACCAACGCCGCCAGCGGGATCCGCTCGATCAACGGCGACAGGAACAGAATGAACAACAGGATCATCACCCCGGCAAACACCCCGGAGAAACGCCCGCGCCCGCCGGAGCTGAGGTTGATCACGGTTTGCCCGATCATCGCGCAACCGCCCATGCCGCCGAATACGCCCGAAACCATGTTAGCCGCGCCCAGCGCCACGCTTTCACGGTCCGGGTAGCCACGGGTCTCGGTGATTTCATCGGTGAGGTTGAGGGTCAGCAGGGTTTCCAGCAGGCCGACCATGGCCATCAGGAACGCGTAGGGGGCAATGATGCCCAGGGTTTCCAGGTTCCACGGAATCTGCGGTAGCGCGAAGGTCGGCAGGCCGCCGGCGATGTGGGCCATGTCACCCAACGTGCGGGTCGGCAGGCCGAGCAGGTACACCGCCAGGCCGACGCCCAGGATCGCCACCAGCGCGGGCGGCACGGCGCGGGTGATGCGTGGCAGCAGGTAGACGATGGCCATGGTCACCAGCACCAGGCCGGTCATCACGTACAGCGACGTGCCCGTGAGCCAGTGTTCACCGCTCTTGAAATGCTCCAACTGCGCCAGGGCAATGATGATCGCCAGGCCGTTGACGAAACCCAGCATCACCGGATGCGGCACCATGCGCACCAGCTTGCCCAGGCGCAACAGGCCGAAGGCGACCATGATCAGCCCGCCCAGCAATACCGTGGCCAGCAGGTACTCCACGCCGTGCTGAACCACCAACGCGACGATCACCACCGCCATCGAGCCTGCCGCACCGGACACCATGCCAGGGCGACCGCCGAATAACGCGGTCAGTGTGCAGATGATAAAGGCGCCATAGAGCCCCATCAGCGGGTTGAGGTGAGCCACAAGGGCGAAGGCGATGCATTCGGGCAGCAGCGCAAAAGACGTAGTGAGGCCGGCCAGGGCATCGGCGCGCAGACGGGTGAGGTTCATGAGGTACCAGGGTAATGCGGGGGATAAGGCGGGGAATGGTACGGAATTGCGGCGAGGGGAGCTAGTCAGGGAGACCACGTCGAACCCATCGGGGGCAAGCCCCCTCCCACAGTTGACCGAGTTCCACGCTTGGAATGCCAACACATGTGGGAGGGGCGTGCCACAGATGGCGACACCTCGGACTAGGTGAACATCACACCATTTCGTGGCGAATCCACTCCACGACCGACGTACGCTTGGGCACCCAGCCCAGCAACTCACGGGCATGCTTGCCACGCACCCGGCTGTTGGAGCCCAAGCCATAGTTGGCCATTTCATAGCCCCACTCGGCTTCAGCGTCGGCCAAAGGCCAATCCTGCGGTTTGCCCAGGTTCAGGGCTTCGGCAATCGCGGTGGTCATGTCGATAAACGACGCCTCGCCACTTTCCACGAAGTAGAAGGTGCCCGGCACGTTCTTGGTCAGTGCCAGCAGGTACAGCGCCACCACGTCATCGATGTGCACGTTGGACCAGATGTTCTGCCCGCTGCCCACATGACGCACCACGCCGCTTTTGCGTGCCTGCTTGAGCAAACGCGGCAATTGCACGCTGTCGCGCTTCACGCCCAGGCTGTGACCGTAGATCAGGGTGTTGCAAATCACCGCTGAATTCACGCCGTCCTGGGCCGCCGCCAGGATCAGGTTGTCGATGGCCACGCGGGCAGCCTTGTCGACGGTCGGCTCCGGCAGATTGTCTTCAACGTAGATGACATCGCTGGACTTGCCACCCGACGCATCACCGACAATGCTCGAACCGCTGGTGTGCAGGAACGGCTTGTTCGAGCCCTGCAATGCCGCCAACAGGGTTTCCACGGCGACGCGATGGTCGCTGCTCGCGGCATTGATCACCGCGTCAGCCTTCTGCGCTTGTTCGGTCAACACGGCGTCGTCGTCAAGGGTGCCGATCACCGGGGTGATGCCCAAGGCGGTCATCTCAGCCGCTTGCTCAGCGCTGCGCACCAGGCCGGTTACCGTGTGGCCAGCCTTGACCAGGCCGGTGGCGATGGAACCACCGATAAAACCGGCGGCGCCGGTAACGAATACGTTCATGGAGAGTGCTCCTGACTGGGTAAGTGATGCGCTGAGTATCAAGGGCTCATCCCTGACGAATAAGCCCCTGCTGCCCAATTCACTCTTGCGTGCAGATCACGAATCAGCAGGCATACCGCGCCAGTTTGGCCTGGATAAAGTCGAGGAAACACTGGATGCGCAACGCCAACTGCGAGTTGCGATAGAACACCGCGTGGATCGGCTGGCGATAACCGCTGTTGAACGCCTCCAGCACCGGCACCAGGCGACCGGCGTCAATATCGTCGACGGTCATGAAGTTAGACAGGCAGCAGATGCCCTGCCCTTCCAGCGCCAATTGCCGCACGGTTTCGCCGCTGGACGCCGCCACGCGGGGCTGGATCAACCAGCGGTCGCCCTCCACATGGCGCAGCGGCCAGTGGTTGAGGGTTTCGGTCTGGGTGAACCCCAGCAGCGTGTGGCCCGCCAACTCGGCGACCGTGGTTGGCGTGCCGTGTTGCTTGAGGTACTCGGGGCTGGCGAGGATATGCAACGGCGTAGAACCGAGCGCGCGCGCATGCAGGGTGGAGTCAGCCAGGGCGCCAATGCGAATGGCGATGTCCGTGCTCTGTTCCAGCAGGTCGATGATCAAGTCATCGCTGTTCAACTCCAGCAGGATCTCCGGGTAGAGGCTGCGAAACTCGGCGATGTACGGCACGATCCCATGCAGCATGAACGGCACGGCAGCATTGATGCGCAGGCGCCCCGCCGGTTTCTTCTGGCGCGACGACAGGCGCTCTTCCAGCGCCTCCATCTGCACCAGGATCACCTTGGCCTGTTCGAAGAAGTACTTGCCCTCCTCGGTCAGGTCCATGCGCCGCGTCGTGCGGTTGATCAGCGTGGTGTCGAGCTTGGCCTCCAGGCGCGACAAGGTGCGGCTGACCGCCGATGGCGTCTGCCCGACCTGCTCTGCGGCAGCGGAAATCGAACCGCATTCAATCACGCTGACGAAGATCTGTAGCTCATCGGATCGGGCTTTCACGGGCGCGCCTCGTTATCGGTTCACAGCAGCTTACACCGAGAAATTGAACACCTGCGCCAGATGCTGCTCGTAGCGCACCACATGAGCCTTGATCGCCGGGCGCTTCATCACGCCCCACTGATCAGCAGATGGCCGCCGAGCAACGCCATGCCGATGAAGAACACGCGCTTGAACAACAGCGCACTGATGCGCTGGCGCACCACTTGGCCCAGCCACATGCCCAACAGTGCCGGCACCAGCGCCAGCAATGACGCGTTCAGCTCTCCACCGCCCAAAGTGCCGCGCCAGGCCAGACCGGCAGCGAGTGCCAGCGTCGACACGGTGAATGACAGCCCCAGCGCTTGCACCAACTGATCACGGCTCAAGCCGAGGGCTTGCAGATACGGCACGGCAGGAATCACAAACACACCGGTCGCCGAGGTGATGATGCCGGTGATCCCCCCGCACAGCGGGCCCAGCCAGCGTTCGGTGTGCGGCGCTACCTTGAACGAGGGCAGGAACAAGCCGCTCAGTGCATACATCAGCAACGCCCCGCCCAACGCATGAACGACCCAGCCACCCCCGTCCATGCCCAGCCATAACGTGCCAAGCCCGGTGCCGAGGAAGATCAGCAGCAGCATCGGCCAGAGGCGCTTGATCAAGGCGCTCAGGTGACCGCCGAATGCCAGTTGCCACAGGTTGGTGACGGTCGAGGGAATGATCAGCAATGCGGCTGCCTGCGCCGGGAGCATAGCCAGGCCGAGCAGGCCCATGGCGACGGTGGGCAGACCGAGGCCGATCACACCTTTGACGGTACCGGCCAGCAGGAAGGTGCCGATCACCAGCAGCGTCAAGGCGGGGCCGATATGTTGGTAAAACGCGAGGAAGGTATTCATGGGCGGATTGTCGAGCATTGAGGCGCGTTGGAAAATGCGCCATATACTGAGGCAGACTCTCGTTTTGCCTGAGGCTGGTGCCCATGCACTTTGACCTGATAGACCTGCGCCTTTACCTGCACGTCGTCGACACCGGCAACATCACCGCCGGGGCGGCCCGCAGTCATTTGTCCCTGGCCGCCGCCAGTGCGCGTATCCGTGCAATGGAGGCGTCGCTGGGTATCGAGTTTCTTCAACGCGGCCGCCGTGGCGTCACACCCACGCCCGCCGGTAAAGCCCTCGCCCGTCACGCCCGGCTGTTGCTGCAACAGGCCGAGCACCTGCAACAGGACCTGGCGGCATACGCCAACGGCGTCAAAGGCCAGGTGCGCCTGCTGTGCAACACCACCGCCCTCAGCGAATACCTGCCCGAACTGCTGGCGGACTTTTTGCGCGAGCATCCCAACCTCGATATCGACCTGCAGGAACTGCCGAGCCTGCGCATCACCCAGGCCTTGCGCCAGGGCACGGCAGACCTCGGGATCATTTCCGACGCCGTCGACACCCACGGCCTGCAAACCCTGCCGTTTCGCGATGACCCGCTGGTATTGATCATGCCGCTGGACCATCCGCTCACCACGCATCACGTGAGCTTCATCGACAGCCTTCAACACGACTACGTCGGCCTGGCCGCTGACAGCGCCCTGGCGGTGTACCTGGAAGAACAGGCGCTGCACGCCGGTTTCCGCTTGCAGACACGCATCCGTGCCGAGGGGTTTGATGGGGTGATTCGCATGGTCGCCCGTGGCGCCGGCTTGGGTATCGTGCCCCAGGCGGCACTGGAGCGTTGGCTTTCAGAACGTTGCTTCAAGGCCCAGCCGCTCACGGAGGACTGGGCCTGTCGCCGGCTACTGCTCTGCGCGCGCGCGTTTGAGCATCTGCCCGGTTACGCCAAAGCCTTGTTCGACGCCTTGGCCCTGCCCTTGCGGAAAAACCCGTAGTACACCGCCGACAGAATCAGCAGGAACGGCACGCCAAACACCAGGGTCATCTTGAACGCCTCGGTGAAATAGGTGGTGACCATCACCGCGCCCATCAGCACCAGGCCCAACAGCGTGCTGTAGGGAAACAGCCGCAGTTGGAACGACAGCTTCGGCCCGCCATGGCGCCTGCGGTAACGGCGGAAGCACAGGTGCGTGAGGAAGATCATGAACCAGGTAAAGATCGCGCCAAACATCGAGATCGCCATCATCAGGGTGAACGAGCTTTCCGGGTACACCACGTTCAGCAAGGTCGCCAGGGCAATGCCCGAGCTGGACAGCAGCAACGCGTTCAGCGGAATGCCGCTCTTGCTCAAGGCGCCCATGGACTTGGGCGCAAAGCCGGCGCGGGACAGGCTGAACATCATGCGCGTGGTGATGTAAAGCTGGCTGTTCATCGCCGACAGCGCCGCGATCAGGATCACGAAATTCATCACCCCGGTGGCGCCGGGAATACCAATGGTCTGCATCACTGTGACGAACGGGCTCTGGGTTTGCCCGGCTTGGTTCCACGGCACGATGGCCAGCATCAGCGCCAGGGTCAGCAGATAAAACACCACCAGCCGCACGAGGGTGGCGCGGAAGGCTTTCTTCACCGCCTGTTCCGGGTCCGCCGCTTCACCGGCGGCCACCGCGATCATCTCCACACTCAGGTAGCTGAAGATAGACACGATCACCGCGATCCACATGCCGCTCAGGCCATGGGGGAAAAAACCATCGTGGGCTGTGTAGTTCTGCACGCCGTAGTCCGGGTTGCCGGAACCGAATACCACGTACACGGCGAGGAGGATGAAGCCGACGATGGCGCTGATCTTGATCGCCGAGAACCAGTATTCGAAGTTACCGAAGGTCTTCACGCTGATGGCGTTGAGCAGGATCAGCACGCTGGAAAACGACACGATCCACACCCATTCCGGCACGTTGGCGAACCAGTACTTCATGTACATCGCCACCGCCGTGACCTCGGCGCCCACCGCCAGCACAATCGCCGCCCAGTAGGCGTAGCGCACCAGGAAACCGGCCAGCGGGCTGATGTAGAACTCGGCGTAGGCGCCGAAGGAGCCCGAGGTGGAATGGGCCACCGTCATCTCCGCCAGGCACCCCATCAGCAGCAACGTGATCAACGCGCCGATGGCGTAGCTCACCAGCACACTGGGCCCGGCATAACCGATGGCGTAGGCGCTGCCCATGAACAGCCCGGTGCCGATGGCGCCACCGATGGCGATCATGCTCATCTGGCCGGAAGTGAGCTGGCGCCGCAGGCCCAGTTCGCGGTGGGTGATCTCGGCAAAGCCCTTGTCTGGCGTGGTCACGTGGTGTGCCCCTTTATTATTGTGATTGCACCGTTTGGATATTCACGCAGATCCCCTGTGGGAGGGGGCTTGCCCCGATAGCAGTGTGTCAGGTAGCTATAGGTTGACTGGCCCGACGCCATCGGGGGCAAGCCCCCTCCCACAGTTTGATCGGCGTTGTGTCAGGTGACGCTGTTACGGACTTTGTATTGCGGCTGATTCCAGGTGTGGTTGTCGAGGATGTCGCCGAGGATTTCCACGGCGTCCCAGACCTCAGTGAAGCGGGTGTACAACGGCGTAAATCCGAAACGCATGATGCGCGGCTCGCGGTAGTCACCGATCACGCCACGGGCGATCAAGGCCTGGATCACGGCGTAGCCTTCAGGGTGCTCGAAGCTCACATGGCTACCACGCCGGGCGTGCTCACGCGGGGTGATCAACACCAGTTCATGGGCCGCGCAACGCGCTTCCACCAGTGCAATAAACAGGTCGGTCAACGCCAGGGATTTGCTGCGCAGGCTGCCCATGTCGGTCTGGGCGAAAATCTCCAGGCCGCACTCCACCATCGCCAGCGAGGTGATCGGCTGCGTGCCGCACAGGTAGCGTGCGATACCGGCACTCGGTGCGTAAGTCGATTCCATGGCGAACTGCCGAGTGTGCCCGAACCAGCCCGACAGCGGCTGACGCACCAGGTCCACCAACGCCGGGTTGACCCACACAAATGCCTGGGAGCCAGGGCCACCGTTGAGGTACTTGTAGGTGCAGCCGATCGCGTAATCGGCACCGGCCTGATGCAGGTCGATAGGCACTGCGCCCGCCGAGTGCGCCAGGTCCCAGAGGCTCAACGCGCCACACTCATGGCTCAGGGCGGTCAGCGCCTGCATGTCGTACATGTAGCCGGTCTTGTAGTTGACGTGGGTGAGCATCACAACCGCCACGTCCTGGTCAATGGCCTGGGGCAATTCGTCCGGGCTGTTCACCAGGCGCAAGGAATAGCCGTGTTGCAGCAGTTCGGCCAGGCCCTCGGCGATGTACAGGTCGGTGGGAAAGTTGCTCGCCTCGCTGACGATCACCTTGCGATTCGGCTGGCGTTGACGCTGCACGCTCAACGCGGCGCTGAGCACCTTGAACAGGTTGATGGAGGTGGTATCGGTGATCACCACTTCGCCGTCACGCGCACCGATCAGCGGTGCCAGGCGGTTGCCCAGGCGCTGGGACAAGTCCGCCCAACCGGCGCTGTTCCAGCTGCGAATCAGGCCATTGCCCCACTCTTCGACAATCACCGCCTGCGCCCGCGCCAACGCCGCCACCGGACGGGCACCGAGGGAGTTGCCATCGAGGTAGATCACCCCCTCGGGCAAGGCGAACTGACTGCGCAATGGCGCCAGCGAGTCCTGTGCGTCGAGGGCTTGGCAATGGCTTCGAGTGGTCATGGGCTGTCCTGGTTTTTATAAGTAAGAATGGACCAAATTTTGAACGAAGTTTTAGAGAATTTTCGTGCAAAGTGACGGGCAACAGGCTAATTAAGCTGTAGGAAATTCGAATTTAACCCCCAAATACGCGGATTTATTCTAACCATGATTCTTGACGCCACCGACCTGCGCCTCCTGCATTTCCTGCAACAGGATGGCCGCATCAGCAACCAGGAACTGGCGGAAAAAGTCGCGCTGTCGCCCTCCGCGTGCCTGCGCCGTCTGCGTCTGCTGGAGAGCGAAGGCATCATCTGCGGCTACCGCGCGGTGCTGAATGCCGAGCAGTTGGGGATCGAGCTGGAGGCCATCGTGCACCTGTCCCTGCGCCAGGATGTGGAGGATTGGCACGAGACGTTTATCAAGAAGGTGCAGGGCTGGCCGGAAGTCGCCAGTGCGTATGTAATCACCGGTGCCAGCAACTATGTGCTGCGGGTGCAGGCGCGCAACCTCAAGCACTTTTCGGACTTTATCGTGAACCACCTGAACCGCACGGCGGGGGTGATGGATATTCGCTCGGAGATTGTGTTGCAGAAGATCAAGGATAGGGATGAGGTGTTGGACCTGGTGGTACGCAAATAACCGCAACACCATCGGTCAAATGTGGGAGGGGGCTTGCTCCCGATAGCGGCGTATCAGTAGACCTATCAGTGACTGACACACTGCTATCGGGAGCAAGCCCCCTCCCACACTTTTTGACCGCATTGATCAATCTTCCAGGGCACGCACGCGTTGCATACGCTTTTGTTCCACCGGCGCATCGGCCACCTGCAACTCAAAGTCAAAATCAATCTGCGCAAACCGCCCTTCCACGCCAAACTCGCGCGCCAACTGCGGATCCTCACTGAAGCGAATCTCGGCAATCAACTCATCCCGCGTCGCGTAGGCAAAATCATCATGCAGGTACGGGTCGTCCGAGAGGTTGATCTGCGTGGTCAGGTGCCGATGCCCCGGCGCCGAAATGAAGAAGTGGATATGCGCCGGCCGCTGCCCGTGGCGCCCCAGTTGATCGAGCAACTGCTGAGTCGGCCCGGTCGGCGGGCAGCCGTAGCCGGATGGCACGATACTGCGGAATCGGTAGTTGCCCTGGGCATCGGTCTCGATGCGTCGGCGCAGGTTGAATTCGGATTGCGTCGGATCAAACCACGAATACGTACCGCCGGTGTTGGCCTGCCACACGTCCACAATCGCCCCCGCCAGCGGCTTGCCGTCGGTGTCGCGCACCTGCCCACGCATGAACAGCGGCACCGCGTCGTCCTGGCCATCGTCCAGCCGCGCCTCGACCTTCGATAACGGCGCACCGGCCACATACAGCGGGCCTTCGATGGTGCGCGGGGTGCCGCCGGATTTACCGGCTTCTTCATCAGCGGCGTCCATCAGCAAGTCCAGGTAATGCTCCAGGCCCAGCCCGGCGGCGAGCAGACCGGCTTCCTGGTGCTTGCCCAGCTCATTGAGGTAATTGACCGCCTTCCAGAACTCTTCCGGGGTCACGTCGAGGTCTTCGATGATGTTCACGGTGTCGCGCAGGATCCTATAGATCAGCGCCTTGGTGCGCGGGTTGCCGGCGTCGTTAAGGTTACCGCTGGCTTCTTCGAGAAACTGTTGGGCATGGGCAGTCTGGGACAGTCGGGTGGACATGGTGCATTCCTCATCTTGTCATTATTGGGTGCATGACCGGCCTAGCGGTCGTCCTCATGGATCGACGACGGGTGCCGGCACAGGGCGTTCACTTCGATGGCCATGTAGGGGTAAAGCGGCAGTTGCATCAGCAGGTCGTGCAGCTCTTGCACGCTGTCGACGTCGAACACGCTGTAGTTGGCGTAGTGCCCGGCGATGCGCCACAGGTGGCGCCATTTACCCTGCTCCTGCAGCCGCTGCGCCAGCGCTTTTTCGTCAGCCTTGAGGCTGGCAGCGCGCTCGGAGTTCATGTCGACGGGCAGGTTCACGGTCATTTTTACGTGGAACAACATGGCAGGCGCCTCTTAGTGTTTGTCACGACGGAAGAACGCCAAACGCTCTTCATCGATGGCCAGGCCCAGGCCCGGTGCGTTGGAGACATGCAGTTGGAAATCGCGGTACACCGGTGGCTCGGTAAGGATGTCTTCGGTGAGCAGCAGCGGGCCGAACAGTTCGGTGTCCCACGCCAGTTTGTTCAGCGTGAGGAAAGCATGCGCCGACGCCAGGGTGCCGATGCCACCTTCGAGCATGGTGCCGCCATACAGGCCGATCCCCGCTGCCTCGGCAATCGCCGCGGTGCGCAACACCGCGCGCGGGCCGCCGTTCTTGGCGATCTTGAGGGCGAACACCGACGCCGCGCCTTCGCGGGCCAGGTTGAACGCATCCTCGACACACTCGATGGATTCATCCGCCATGATCGGCGCCGGGCTCGACAGATTAAGCCGCGCCATGCCGCCACGGTTGTTGCGTGAGATGGGCTGTTCGATCAGGTCGATGCCGTTGTCGCCGAGCACCTTGCACGCCCGCAGTGCCACTGCTTCGTCCCAGGCTTGATTGACGTCAACGCGCACACTGGCGCGGTCACCCAAGGCCTTTTTGATCGCGAGCACATGGGCCAGGTCATGGCTGACTTCGCCAGCACCGATTTTCAATTTGAAGATGCGATGGCGGCGCAGGTCGAGCATCTTTTCCGCCTCGGCAATGTCCTTTTCGGTGTTGCCGCTGGCCAGGGTCCAGGCCACCGGCAGTGCCTCGCGCACGCGGCCACCGAGCAGTTCGCTGACCGGTAGGTTCAGGCGCTTGCCAAGGGCATCGAGCAAGGCGCTTTCGATACCGGACTTGGCAAACGTGTTGCCGCGAATGCTGCGCTCCAGGCGCAACATGGCGGCGTTGATATTGCTGGCGTTCTGGCCGATCAGCAGCGGCGCGAAGTGGCGGTCGATGTTGACCTTGATGCTGTCGGGGCTTTCATTGCCGTAGCTCAGGCCGCCAATGGTGGTGGCTTCGCCGATGCCCTCGATGCCGTCGGAGCAGCGCAGGCGGATAACCACCAGGGTCTGGTTTTGCAGGGTGTGCATCGCCAGCTTGTGCGGGCGAATGGTCGGGAGGTCGACAATGATCGTGTCGATCGACTCGATGGGGCAAATCGGCATGGCTATACCCGCTGGGTTCTTTTTAGGTTTGAGCCGATTCTGTCCCTTAACTTTAAAGGCTTCCAATATAGAATGGGTCTCAAGCAATACCCGTAAGGTATGAAAGGAGCCATTATGGAACTGCGTCACCTGCGCTATTTCCAGGTGCTGGGGGAAACCCTGAATTTCACCCGCGCCGCCGAACGCCTGCACATCGCGCAGCCGCCGTTGAGCCGACAGATCCAGCAATTGGAGGATGAGCTGGGCGTCATTTTGCTCGAACGTAGCCGACCGCTGCGGCTGACCGAGGCCGGGCGGTTTTTCTATGAACACGCCAATGCGCTGCTGGAACAACTGAACAAGGTCTGCGACAACACGCGACGTATCGGCCTGGGTGAAAAGACCTGGCTGGGCATCGGCTTTGCGCCTTCGACCCTGTACGGCGTGCTGCCGGAATTGATTCGGCGACTGCGCAGCCATGAGGCGCTGGAGCTGGAGTTGGGGCTGTCGGAAATGACCACCTTGCAACAGGTTGAAGCGCTCAAGGCTGGGCGAATCGATGTGGGGTTCGGGCGGATTCGTATCGACGACCCGGCCATTGTCCAGCGCGTGCTGGTCGAGGACCGGCTGGTCGCCGTGCTGCCCGCTGGCCACCCGCTGCTGGGCGCGCCGGCCACGCTTGCTCAACTGGCCGCCGAACCCTTTGTGCTCTACCCCGGCAACCCGCGCCCCAGCTATGCCGACCATGTGATCGCGCTGTTTGATGCCCATGGCTTGGGCCTCAAGGTGGCGCAGTGGACCAACGAGTTGCAGACCGCCATCGGCCTGGTCGGCGCCGGCATGGGCGTGACGCTGGTACCCGCCTCGGTGCAGGTGCTGCACCGCGCGGATATTGGCTATACGCCGATTGTGGAAGCCACGGCGACGTCGCCGATCATTCTCAGCCGGCGGGTGCATGATCAGTCGCCGGGGTTGAGTCATTGCCTGCAACTGGTGGAAGAGTTGATCTAGCCACGCAGGCGGCGCGCATCATTGCGCTGCAACGTCTGGCTCGGCGACTCATCGAACAGCTTGCGGTACTCCGCCGAGAACCGTCCCAGGTGGGTAAAGCCCCAGCCCAGGGCGATCTCGGAGATGGTGCGGGTGGAGCCGTGCTCAAGGATTTCCTGGCGCACGGCGCCTAGCCGGTACTTCTTCAAATAGGCCATGGGCGACAGGGCGAAGTATTTGCGAAAGGCATCGAACAGCTTGAACCGCGACACCCCCGCAGCAGCTTCCAGGTCTTCCAGGTGCACGGCTTCGCGGGCGTTGTCGTGGATGTACTGGCGCGCACGGATCAGGTAATGCGGCAGTTTCACCCCCAGGACATCGCGCAGTTCTTCGGAGTAGTTGTTCGGCTGGGCCAGGATCAGGCCCTTGATCAGCGAGCTTTCCAGGTCACGGGTAAAGGCAGCCTGCTCATACAGCTCGCTGCCGTGCTCCAGCTCGGCGATGAAGTAACGCGCCATGCGCCACCACGACGCCGACGCCCCCTCTACCGCGTCCATCACCGACTCAAAGCGCAACGGCGCTTCAATGGGCCGTTGCAGCAAACCTTCCAGCGACTCACTCATGGCTGCGCGCGTGATCACCACCTGCAACTTGCGGCAGTCGCCGGAGATCGCGAGCACCTGATGCTCGTTGGGCGAGATGATCACGCCCTGGTCGCGGTTGGAACTCAGGCGTTCACCGTTCTTGCTCAGCTCCTGCTCACCCACCAGGGGCAGGCTCAGGCTGTAGCTGCTGAAGTGCTCGGCGTCTTCGATGTCGATGGTCACGTCCGTGCCGTACTCGATCACGCCCAAGGTGGTGGCGCGGGACTTGAACACGTTGGCACTGTGGTGAAAACGCAGGCGCTCAGGCGTGGCGGTGGCCAGGCGATGGGGCCCGCAAATGCCGGACATCCAGCTGCGGGCGCCTTCCAGGTCGAAGCGTTGAATCGTTTGGCTGCTCATCAGGGTGCACCCACGGCGGTTAGGCTGTTGCGCGCTCTGGCGGCGCGTCATTGGTGTAGGACAGCAAGTAATGCGCCACGCCAGCGCAATGGCCACTGGGTGGATAGCAACGGTCGATTAAGTGGATAAGAAGCGGTCTTTTCCGACAATTGCCCTGCCAGACAGTAGCGCATCCCGTCACCGTGCTGCACCGGGTTGGGTATTTGCTGCCCATTTTTCGGCCCAGGTTCCCCCATTAAGCGGATAGCCCGCGCCCTGCCCCGCTGCCTCTAATAAACCACCGATTAGCCCCTATCAAAAAGGTGCCTCCCATGAGTGGTGCAAGAAGCGTCGAGCAGTGGAAAACGTTTATCGAAGGCTGCCTGGACTTTCGCCCGGCAGACGAAGTATTCCGTATCGCCCGCCACATGTTCACCGAGCCGGAACTGTTCGATCTGGAGATGGAACTGATCTTCGAAAAGAACTGGATCTATGCCTGCCACGAAAGCGAACTGGCCCATAACCACGACTTCGTAACGATGCGCGCCGGGCGCCAGCCGATGATCATCACCCGCGATGGCGAAGGCCAGCTCAATGCGCTGATCAACGCCTGCCAGCACCGTGGCACCACCCTGACGCGGGTCGGCAAAGGCAACCAGTCCACCTTTACCTGCCCGTTCCATGCCTGGTGCTACAAGAGCGATGGCCGACTGGTGAAGGTCAAGGCGCCGGGGGAATACCCGGAGGGCTTCGACAAAGCCACACGCGGACTGAAAAAGGCGCGTATCGAGAGCTACAAAGGCTTTGTGTTCATCAGCCTGGACGTGAAGGGCACCGACAGCCTGGAAGACTTCCTGGGCGATGCCACCGTGTTCTTCGACATGATGGTCGCGCAGTCCGCCACCGGTGAGCTGGAAGTGCTGCCCGGCAAATCCTCCTACACCTACGACGGCAACTGGAAACTGCAGAACGAAAACGGCCTGGACGGTTATCACGTCAGCACCGTGCACTACAACTACGTGGCCACGGTGCAGCATCGCCAACAGGTGAACACCGAGCATGGCGCTAGCGCAGGCAGCACCCTGGACTACAGCAAGCTTGGCGCCGGCGACGCCAACACCGATGACGGTTGGTTCGCCTTCAACAACGGCCATAGCCTGTTGTTCAGCGACATGCCCAACCCCAGCGTGCGCTCCGGCTACGCCACCATCATGCCGCGCCTGATTGAAGAACACGGCCAGCAAAAAGCTGAATGGATGATGCACCGCCTGCGCAATTTGAATATCTACCCGAGCCTGTTCTTTCTCGACCAGATCAGCTCGCAACTGCGCATCATCCGCCCCGTGGCGTGGAACAAGACCGAGATCATCAGCCAGTGCCTGGGGGTGAAAAACGAGTCCGACGCCGACCGTGAAAACCGCATTCGCCAGTTCGAGGATTTCTTCAACGTGTCCGGCATGGGCACGCCGGATGACCTGGTGGAGTTCCGCGAAGCCCAGCGCGGTTTCCAGGGCCGGCTTGAACGCTGGAGCGATATCTCACGCGGCAGCCACCGCTGGGAAACCGGCCCCACGCCGAACAGCGAAGCCATCGGCATCCAACCGGCGATGACCGGCACCGAATTCACCCACGAAGGCCTCTATGTGAACCAGCATCGCAACTGGCAGCAGTTCCTGCTCAAGGGCCTCGATAACCAAGCGCTGAAATTGCGGGAGGTGCAATGATGAATGCGCAATTGCAGTACCAGATCGAGCAGTTCTTCTACCGCAAGTCCGAGCTGTGCGATGCGCAGGACTGGGACGCCTATGTGCAGCTGTTCGACCCGCAGAGTGAATTCCACCTGCCGCAGTGGGACTCGGAACACGTCTACACCCGCGACCCCAAGCGCGAGATGTCGCTGATCTATTACGCCAACCGTTCGGGCCTGGAAGACCGCGTATTCCGCCTGCGCACCGGCAAGGCGGCGTCGGCCACGCCGATGCCGCGCACGTTGCACCTGATCAACAACGTGCGCATCGCCGAGCGGGCGGAGGGCACGCTGGAGGTGAAACTGAACTGGCACACGCTGTTCTATCGCCTGGCCACGTCGGAGCAGTTTTACGGCCACGCCACTTACACCCTCAAGCCTGATGGCGACAGTTGGTTGATCACCCGAAAGCACGCGCTGCTGCTCAACGACACCATCAACTCGGTGCTGGATTTCTATCATCTCTAAAGCGCCCTTGTTGTGGTGGTGAGCGTGCTTTTTTGTGGTGAGCGGGCTTGCCCCGCGCTGGGGCGCGCAGCGGCCCCTGGTCCAAACACTGCGGTTTGGCGGGAAAAATGCGGCGACTTTCATGGGGCTGCTTCGCAGCCCAGCGCGGGGCAAGCCCGCCTACCACAAAAAGCACGCTCACCACAACAGGCCGTGCGTACGTCATAAATAGGCAGAGAACAACACATGAATCACAAAGTGGCCTTCAGTTTTGCCGACGGCAAGACCCTGTTTTTCCCGGTGGGCGCGAATGAAATCCTGCTGGATGCAGCGCTGCGCAACGGCATCAAGATCCCCTTGGATTGCCGCGAAGGGGTGTGCGGCACCTGCCAGGGTCGCTGCGAATCCGGCGACTACAGCCAGGACTATGTGGATGAGGAAGCCCTCTCCAGCCTCGACCTGCAACAACGCAAAATGCTCAGTTGCCAGACGCGGGTGAAGTCCGATGCGACGTTCTATTTCGACTTTGATTCGAGCCTGTGCAATGCGCCGGGACCAGTGCAGGTACGTGGCACGGTGAGCGCGGTACAGCAGGTGTCGACCAGTACGGCGATCCTGCAGGTACAGTTGGATCAGGCGCTGGATTTTCTACCGGGCCAATACGCACGGCTGTCGGTACCTGGCACGGACAGTTGGCGCTCGTATTCCTTCGCCAACCTTGCGGGCAATCAGTTGCAGTTTTTGGTGCGACTGTTGCCCGACGGGGTGATGAGCAACTACCTGCGCGAGCGCTGCCAGGTGGGCGATGAGCTGTTGATGGAAGCGCCCCTCGGCGCCTTCTACCTGCGTCACGTCACCAAACCCTTGGTGCTGGTGGCAGGCGGAACCGGGTTATCGGCCTTGCTGGGCATGCTCGACGAACTGGCCGCCAATGGCTGCGACCAACCCGTGCACCTCTACTATGGCGTGCGCGGTGCCGAGGACTTGTGCGAAGCGGCGCGCATCCAGGCCTACGCCTCAAGCATCGCGGACTTCCGCTACACCGAAGTCCTCAGCGCCCCCTCAGCGGATTGGCCCGGCAAGCGCGGCTACCTGACCGAGCATTTTCACCTGGCCGAATTGCGGGACAGATCGGCGGATATGTACCTGTGCGGTCCCCCGCCAATGGTCGAATCCGTCCAACAATGGCTGGCGGATCAGGTACTTGATGGCGTTCAGTTGTATTACGAAAAGTTCACGCAGAGTAATATCTGACCCTCAGCACTTCTGAGGGGCTGATGCGGCGTGCACTCAACCCTGAGAAAAACAAGTAGAAGGGAATGTTAATGGCGGATGACATGGTTAACCCGGTAGGCCTCAAGCGTGGCCTGAAGAACCGGCACATTCAACTGATCGCCTTGGGAGGGGCGATTGGTACGGGGTTGTTCCTCGGCTCGGCCGGGGTACTCAAGTCGGCGGGGCCGTCGATGATCCTGGGCTACGCGATTGCTGGTTTTATCGCGTTCCTGATCATGCGCCAGCTCGGCGAGATGATCGTCGAAGAGCCGGTAGCCGGTTCCTTCAGCCACTTCGCCCACAAATACTGGGGCGGCTACGCAGGCTTCCTGGCGGGCTGGAACTACTGGGTACTTTACGTCTTGGTGGGCATGGCCGAACTGACGGCGGTGGGCAAGTACATCCAGTTCTGGTGGCCGGAAATCCCGACCTGGGTCAGCGCACTGGTGTTCTTCGTGGCGGTGAACCTGATCAACACCCTGAACGTGAAGTTCTTCGGTGAGGCCGAGTTCTGGTTTGCGATCATCAAGGTGGTGGCGATTGTCGGCATGATCGCGCTCGGCTGCTACTTGCTGTTCAGCGGCACCGGCGGCCCACAAGCCTCGGTCAGCAACCTGTGGAGCCACGGCGGGTTCTTCCCGAATGGCGGCATGGGGCTGTTGATGTCCATGGCGTTCATCATGTTCTCGTTCGGTGGCCTGGAGCTGGTAGGCATCACCGCTGCCGAGGCCAGCGAGCCGCGCAAAGTGATCCCGAAAGCGATCAACCAGGTGGTGTACCGAATCCTGATTTTCTACGTCGGCGCGCTCACCGTGCTGCTGTCGCTGTACCCGTGGGACCAACTGCTGCAAACCCTCGGCGCGTCGGGCGATGCCTACAGCGGTAGCCCGTTCGTGCAGATCTTCTCGCTGATCGGTAACGACACCGCCGCGCACATCCTCAACTTCGTGGTGCTGACCGCGGCGCTGTCGGTGTACAACAGCGGCGTGTACTGCAACAGTCGCATGCTGTTCGGCCTGGCCGAGCAAGGCGATGCGCCAAAGGCGTTGATGAAACTCAACAAGCAAGGCGTGCCGCTGCGGGCGCTGGCGATTTCGGCACTGGTGACGATGCTGTGCGTGGTGGTCAACTACGTCGCGCCACAAAGTGCCCTGGAGTTGCTGTTTGCGCTGGTGGTTGCCTCGCTGATGATCAACTGGGCGCTGATCAGCATCACCCACATCAAGTTCCGCAAAGCCATGGGCGAGCAAGGCGTGACGCCGTCGTTCAAGACCTTCTGGTTCCCGTTCAGCAACTACCTGTGCCTGGCGTTCATGCTGATGATCATCAGCGTGATGCTGGCGATCCCGGGGATTCGTGAGTCGGTGTATGCGATGCCGGTGTGGGTGGGGATTATCTACGTGGCCTATCGGTTGCGGGTTCGCAGGAGTAACGCGGTAGTCAACACACAGTGATCCCTGTGGGAGCCGGGCTTGCCCGCGATGCAGGCGACTCGGTTTCCAGTGAGACCGAGGTGATGCGATCGCAGGCAAGCCAGCTCCCACAGTTGATTGCATTTCATAATGAAAAGCCCCGGTAATCCGGGGCTTTTTGTTTAGAGCGTGGAGCGTACTCGCCATAGCTCGGGGAAGAGCACGGTATCGAGCATCTTGCGCAAATACCCCACGCCTTCGGTACCACCGGTTCCTGGCTGGAAGCCAATGATCCGCTCCACCGTGGTCACATGGCGAAAGCGCCACTGGCGGAACGAATCCTCCAGGTCGATAAACTTCTCGGCCAACTGATACAAATCCCAGTAACGGTTCGGGTCGCGATACACCTCCCGCCACGCCGCCTCCACGGATTCATCGTGAACCGTCGCAGCCGTCGGGTCACGCTCGGCACGCTTGGGATCAATCGCCAGGCCCGCCTTGATCATCAGGTTGATCGCCTCGTCATACAGCGACGGCGTGGCAATCGCCACTTTCAGCTCGTTCAACAGCTCCGGCCGGTGGGCGTGAGGCCGCAACAGCGCCGCACTTTTATTGCCGAGGATAAATTCGATCTCGCGGTACTGGAACGACTGGAACCCCGACGACTGCCCCAGGAACGGGCGGATGGCCTTGTACTCCGACGGCGTCATCGTCGCCAGCACCGCCCAGGCGTGCACCAGTTGATCGAAGATCCGCGACACCCGCGCCAGCATCTTGAACGCCGGCGGCAACTCGCCCAGTCGTACGTGCTCGCGGGCAGCTTTGAGTTCGTGGAGCATCAGTTTCATCCACAACTCGGAAGTCTGGTGCTGGATGATGAAGAGCATTTCGTTGTGGTCCGGCGACAGCGGGTGCTGGGCGCTGAGGACTTTGCCCAGGTCCAGGTAATCGCCGTAGCTCATGGACTCGGAAAAATTCAGTTCGGCGTTATGCCATTCTTCGGGCGGCTGGTAATCAGCAGAGAAAGGACATTGGCTCATCGCGTGGGCTCCTTGAGCGGACGGAGAATGGCGCGGACCGGGCTCGCGTCCAGGTGGGCAAAACGCAGCGGCAGCGCGATCAGTTCATAGTCGCCTTCCGGTACGTCATCGAGCACGATGCCTTCGAGAATCGCCATGCCATGGCGAGCCACGGCGTTGTGGGAATCCATGGTCTTGGACTGCTGCGGGTCCAGCGAGGGTGTATCGATACCGATCAGGCGCACCCCCAGGCTGGCCAGCAGCTCGATGGTTTGCGGGGCAATGGCAGTGAAGTCCGCATCCCATTCGGTCAGCGGCGCTTGTGGATAAGTGCGCAGCAACACACGCTCGGGCACGTTATCCACACGCCCTTCCAACTGATGCGGCTGCACCAACGCGCCGCTGTCCAGGCAATGCAGCACCCGGCACGGCCCCATGTACACGTCCAGCGACACTTCACCGATCGGTGCACCGTCGGCGCTGTAATGCAGCGGCGCATCCACATGGGCGCCGGTGTGCGGCGATAGGGTAATGCGCCCGACATTCACCGGGCACTCCGGGCCGAACTGCCACACGCGCTCTTCCTGGAACGGCGTGTCTCCCGGCCAGGTCGGGGTCGCCGTACTCAAGGGCGGGCTGATATCCCACCACGTTTTTATTGGGTTCATTTGCAGGCTCTCGGCGGTTACTGGGGTGAATGATACGAGGGCCAGCTGCGAATTTTCTTGCGAATTCTGGCGTGAAGCGGGAAATCTTTCGCACTTACTGCGAGGAAATAGCGGATTGGTGATGGGTTATATCAAATAAATACCGCTGCGCTTCTGGGCATCCCGATGTCGAGTTCAGACCACTGGTGCAACGCCCAAGGCCTTAGGGTGGATCTTTCCATTCCCTGCCTCGGAGTCATCATGTCCAAGCCCATCACCGTACTGCGCGACACCCACCCACTGCCGGTCCTGGACGCGTGCAAATGGGAAAAACTCGAAGGCGACCCGCACACCGTCAACCTCAACGCCTACACCAGCGAAGACGGCAGCAAGATCATGGGCACTTGGATCTGCACACCGGGCAAGTGGTACGTGGACTACGTGAAGTGGGAATACTGCCACTTCCAGGAAGGCTACTGCATCATCACGCCAGAAGGCATGGAGCCGATTCACCTGCGGGCTGGGGATATCTTCGTGGTGGAACCGGGGATGAAGGGGACGTGGGAAGTGGTCGAGACGGTGCGTAAGTATTTTGTGTTTGCTTGACCCGCTATGCCTTGGCGCACTGAACACGGATTCGGCCCAGTGCGCTCTTTAAGGCCCAAACTCATGGCGTATTAAGTGCTTTCCTACAGGCCTTCCCTGGGCTGATCGACAAGATCTGGACTGACTTCATCAAGCGAATTGAACAGTCGCCAGAGGGTAATCATGATCCGTACCGCGCCCCCAACTGCCTGGCCCTCAGTCATCCACCAACCGCCAGACTCGGTCAGCCAAATTGCCAAAAAGCAGGTGTTTCCCAACTCCTGCGGCGCGGCTGCCCTGCTGTGCGCGGCCAAAGAACTGGGGGTCGATAAAATCCCGGTTCTTACCGGATCAATGTCTGAGCATTTAGGCGTCGACACACTGGAGTTGGACAATCGTTGTGAAAGCGACCTGTACAGGATCACCAGCGGCTGCACAACCGTCAGGCACGGGCAGACCGACCTGGAACAAGCCGGTTATTCGATGCCGGACAGTCTTGTCATCGCGGGAAGGCTGTTGGGCTTGGACATGAAGGTGGAAAAGAACCCGGGCATGCTTGTCGCCGGGTTGAACTGGCTTTATCCGACGATCGAAAACAAGCTCAGAGGCATTGGCTGCCCTATTGACCTGCCGGGTCCCGCACTTGACAGCAACGAGGTAAAACTAGAGGCCATGGCGGTGTCGTGTGTCGGCTTGCCGATCGGATTGCACTGGGTGGTACAGCGGGCAGACGGCAGCTATATGGATCCCGCAACCGGCGAGAACCAAAAAAACTTTTCCGCGTTGAACAATAGGCTTAAAAAAGCCGCGGGCAGGGCACTCGGCTATTACCCTTCGGGGATTTCAATCGTTGCCAAATTGGCCCCCTTAAACACGGGTGTAAAAGCCGGGAGCCAGCCTTACGCCGGCCCCCCTCCCCTTAATTGGTTTTAAGGTAGCTGTTGATAATCGCTGAAAAGTCCTTGCCCCCCTCCCCGCGCTGGCTCATCGCCTGATACAGCTGCTGGGCCACGGCGCCGAGGATCACCGGCTGGTGCACCTGGCGCGCGGCTTCGGTGGCCAGGCCCAGGTCCTTGAGCATCAGGTCGGCACCAAACCCGCCGGTATAGCCACGGGACGACGGCGCGGTTTCAATCACGCCAGGCCATGGGTTGTAGGTGTCGGAACTCCAGCAACGCCCGGTGGAGCTGTTGATAATTCCCGCCAGCACTTGCGTGTCGATACCCAGCGCATCACCCAGCGCCATGGCCTCGCTGACGCCGACCATGCTGATGCCCAACAACAGGTTGTTGCAGATCTTGGCGATTTGCCCGGTGCCCACGTCGCCGCAATGCACAATGTTACGGCCCATCTGCGCCAGCACCGGTTGCAGGGTGGCGAACAGTTCCGGGGTGGCGCCGACCATGAAGGTCAGCGTCCCTGCGGCGGCGCCGCCGGTGCCGCCGGAGACCGGGGCGTCGGCTACGACGACACCTTGCTTGGCCGCCGCAGCCGCTATGTCACGGATGGTTTGCGGGTCGATGGTGCTGCAGTCCACCGCCGGTACACCTTTGCCGATGCCAGCCAAAACGCCGTCGTCATTCAGCCATACGCTGCGCACATGCGCCGCCGCCGGCAGCATGGTAATCACCAGCTCAGCGTCTTTCGCCGCATCGCGTGGCGAAGCGCTGATGGTGCCGCCCAGCTCGGCCAGTTCCTTGAGCACCGTCTGGTTCAAGTCGAACAGGTTCAGCGCGTGGCCGGCCTTGATCAGGTTGCGGGCCATGGGCGCGCCCATGTTGCCCAAGCCGATAAATGCAATCTTCATGGTCGTCTCCCGATCTCAGCGCAGGTTGATGGTGGTGTTAACACCATCATTGACCGTGTCGTCATCGAACCAGCGGCTGGTGACGGTTTTGGTCTGGGTGTAGAACTGCACCACTTGCTTGCCGTACGGGCCAAGGTCGCCGAGCTTGGAACCACGGGAACCGGTGAAACTGAAGAACGGCACCGGCACCGGGATCGGGATATTGATGCCGACCTGGCCGACATCGATTTCGCTCTGGAACTTACGCGCCGCCGCACCGCTCTGGGTGAACAGGCCAGTGCCGTTGCCGAACGGGTTGGCGTTGACCAGCGCGATGGCCTCATCGAGGGTCGCCACTTCCAGCACCACCAGCACTGGGCCGAAGATTTCCTGGGTGTAGATCTGCATGGAGGGGGTCACGCCCGAGAACAGGGTCGGGCCGACAAAGTTGCCTTGCTCGAAGCCCGGCACCTTGATGTCGCGGCCGTCCAGCTCCAGCTTGGCGCCTTCTTTCACGCCGCTCTCGATGAGTTCCAGGATACGTGCCTTGGCGCGCTTGGAAATCACAGGGCCCACATCCGTGCCCGCTTCACTGCCCGCGTTGACCTTGAGCTTTTGCGCCAGGGCCTTGAGGTCTGGCAGCCATTGCTTGGACGCGCCCACCAGCACCACCACCGAGGTGGCCATGCAACGTTGGCCCGCCGCGCCGAAACCGGCGCCGACCAGGGCATTGAGGGTGTGTTCGCGGTTGGCATCCGGCAGCACCACCGCGTGGTTCTTGGCGCCCATCATCGACTGCACACGCTTGCCGTGTTTGCCAGCCAAGTCGTAGACGTGAGTGCCCACTGCGGTCGAGCCCACGAAGGACACGGCCTTGATGTCTTTATGAGTGCACAGCGCATCCACCACATCCTTGCCGCCGTGCACCACGTTGAGCACGCCAGCCGGCACGCCAGCTTCCAGCGCCAGCTCCACCAGCAGCATCGTTGACAGCGGGTCCTGCTCGGACGGTTTGAGAACGAAGGTGTTACCGCAGGCGATGGCCATCGGGAACATCCACAGCGGGATCATCGCCGGGAAGTTGAACGGAGTAATGCCGGCGCACACGCCGATGGGTTGGCGCAGCGTGTAGGTATCGACGCCACCGGCAACGTTTTCAGCGAATTCGCCCATTTGCAGGGTGCCGATGGAACAAGCGTGCTCCACCACTTCCAGGCCACGGAAAATATCGCCCTCGGCATCGGCAATGGTCTTGCCCTGCTCGTTGCTGAGCACCACGGCGATGCGCTTGGAATGTTCACGGATCAAGGCTTGCAGCTTAAGCATGATGCGCATGCGCGCGCCGATTGGCGTCAGCTTCCAGGTTTGGAAGGCGCGGTGGGCGGCGTCGATGGCGGCGTTGACTTCATCGGCGGTGGCGAACGGGACTTTGGCCAGCACCTCTTGGGTAGCCGGGTTGACGATGTCTTGCCACTCGGTGGTCTTGGACTCGACCCACTCGCCGTTGATCAGCAACTTGACCTGTTGCACGGAAATATCGGCAGATGCGTTCATGTGGTCTCCAATCTTATATTTATACAGAGACAAGGCGCGTAACCACCTTGGGAAATGAGGCGTTCGGACTGTTTTTGGAGTATAGATGTGCAAATCTCTAATAAGAACGCACATAAAAGCCGGACCAATATGCAAAAAAACATCACGTCGCTGGGCTCCCTGAACTGGGATGACCTGAAGTTTTTCCTCGAAGTGGCCCGCACCCGCAAGGCCAGCGTGGCCGCCAAGCGCCTGGCGGTGGACTACACCACCGTGTCGCGGCGCATCAGTTCACTGGAAGTGTCCCTCGGCACCCTGCTGTTCGAAAAATCCCGGACCAACGGTTTCGTCCTCACCCCTGAGGGCCAGCGTTTGCTGGGCTACGCCGAGTCCATCGAAAGCACCCTGCACATGGCCTGCGAACAAGTCTCCGGCTCCGGCGTGGCGCTGTCCGGCCACGTGCGCATGGGCTGCACCGAAGGGTTCGGCAGCTTCTTCGTCACCCCGCAATTGAGCCACTTCGTCGACACCTACCCGGCCATCTCGGTGGACATCCTGCCCCTGCCCCACTTCATCAGCCTGTCCAAGCGCGAAGCCGACATCGTCATCGCCCTGGAACGGCCGGAACATGGACCCTATGTGTGCTGCAAATTGTGCGACTACAAACTGCAGCTGTACGCGACCCAGGAATACCTGGACCAACACCCGCCGATCCGCAAACCCACGGATTTGGCCGAGCATCCGTTTATCAGCTACGTGGATGATTTGGCGTTCAGTTCAGAGCTGCTGTACCTGGCGAACGTGGTGCCCGGCGCCAGCGCCAGCCTGCGCAGTACCAGCGTGATCGCGCAGTACGTGGCGGCGCAGCAGGGGCGGTCGATGGCGATATTGCCGTGTTTTTTGGCGGCACAGGATCCACGGTTGCTGCCAGTGCTGGGGGAGCAGATTGCGATTACACGGCAGTTCTGGATGTATTGCCGGGAGGATTTGCGCAAGTTGAAGCGGATTACGTTGTTGTGGGATTACATCAGGGAGGTGACGGAGCAGAATCAGGGGTTGTTGATGGGGGAAACGCGGGAGATCAGGTTCGCGGATTAAAGGGCCATCAACGACGATTCGCTTTAAATTGAAGGACGTTTCCTAGAGACTCTCTACCCCATTGCGCCTTACCGTTTGGGTCACTAGCCTCCTGACTTCGCTGCTCATCAGCGATCGGGTTTAGCGACTCGGATTAGTTGGGATGTGATGCCAAAGTATTGCCAGGCTTTTTATCTGTCTTTACCGTTTATGGCGGCTGTACGCGGGAGACCTTCGGGTCTGCCGGGTTCCCAAATTTACCGGTTCGCTAACCCGTGTACAGCTGCCACCTCTTCATGTTTAGCGACATGCCGTGGTGACCCCTACTGTAAATTTGGGAAACATCATGTCAAAAATCGTCCCCGACCCACCGCTTTCCTCCATCACCACCCTCGGCGTAGCCACCTTCGGCGACTACGGCGAAAATCAAAAACCCTTGTTCCGCGTCAACTCCGGCATGCCGATTGAGGAAGCTTTGGAACACGCCTCCACCTTACTTTTTTACTCCAAGAAACTCGCGATGGAAGCCGCCATGGATGTGCGTGGCGAGCAATACGCATGGGCTGCGCATTACCTGTGTGAGATGGGCAAAGCCGTGGTAGATGACTTGACGCAGGCGATGACGCCGGGCCGTTAAGCGATACCGTTCCAATGTGGGAGGAGCCTTGCGCCTTCCCACATTTAAACCGCACCAGCCCCGGCAATTTGCGGATACCGCGCCCGAACTTCGCGCAGAAACTTACTCGCACTGGTCTTGAGCCATTCAATCAGCCGAGCGATATCCGGCTCTGACTGCCGCCCGCTACGACAAATGATGTAGTAGGCCGCCGGCGACATCATCACGGGGCTTTTCAACGCAACCAACGCACCGTCTTCCAATTGGTCAAACACCAACGCAGTCCTGCCCAGCGCGATCCCTGTGCCTTTCACTGCCAAACTGATCGCCAGGCTCGAATCCGGAAATCGCGGCCCATGGTGATAAGGCGGCGGCGCCAACCCCTGAAAAGCAAACCAGCTTTCCCACCCTGGACATACCTGATCGTCCACCCGATGAATCAGCGGGTACCGAGCGACACCCTCCAGTGAAATATCCCCCTTCAACCGCAGAAACTCCGGTGAACAAACCGGGAACACCGCGTCACGCATCAGCAGCTCAACATGATGATCCGGGTAATCGCCGTACCCCATCACTACCGCGACATCGTATTGATGAGCTTCCAGGCGGGTGTTGTTCATGTCGGCGCTGGTCAGTACCAGATCAAGGTTGAACGAGGCCTCAGTGTGCGACCCATGCAGCCTGGGGATTAGCCACGTCGAACAGAGGGAAGACGTGCATGAGAGGTACAACGGTTGGGATTTACCGGGGTTGAGGGACTGCAGTACCCCATCCAGTGCATTGAAAAAGCCATCGGTAACCGGCAATAAGGCTTGCCCCGCTGCGGTCAGCTTGACGCCGCGTGAATGCCGCTCAAACAACTGCACGCCCCACCACTCCTCCAGGCCTGCAATTTGATGGCTAATGGCACTGGCGGTAAGGTTAAGCTCAGACGCCGCACGCGAAAAACTACCGGTTTGCGCAGCACTGACGAACGCTTGAAGCATCGGTGTGGGAGGCGGACGCTGAGCCATCAGGTGCTCACTTTGATCAAGATGATCCCGCTAACAATGACGAATGCCGACAGCATCCGTCGCCAACCGAACCGTTCATGAAAGAACAGCGCGGCAATAATGGCGCCGATAATAACACTGGTTTCCCGCAGCGCTGAGACCTTGGCCACCGCGTCCAGCGACAACGCAAACAACACCAATCCGTAGGACGCCAGGTAAAAAACACCACCTAATAGGCCGATTCGCCAATGCCCACGTATCGTTTGAGCCAAGGCCGAGCGTTCTTTGGAAAACGCCAGCAGTGGAATTGGAATACTCTGGAACACCGTCAGGTAGATGATGTACTGCAGCACCGTCTCACTGGCTCTTACACCTTTGGCATCCACCACCGTGTAAGACGCAATAAACGCCCCGGCGCACACCGCCATCAGGATCGGCTTGAACCTCTGCGCCGTCATCCTGCGCACAAAGGTCAGGCTGATAATTCCCGCACAAATCAGCAACACTCCGGTTAAGGCCTGGAATGACAACTCTTCATGCAGCAGAAAGTAGGAAAACAGCGCGACCAGTACCGGGGGTACCCCACGCATCACCGGGTAAACCTGACCGAAGTCACCGGTTTCGTAAGCGTGGATCAGAAATAACCGATAGACCGTATTGAGGACCACTGAGACGAAGATATAACTCCCCACCTCCAGGCTCGGCACACTGACAAGCGGCAGCGCCAGCAGGCATATCACCAGCGCAGTGCCATCCACCATCGCCAAGGTCATGAAGCGACTGCTACCGGCGCGGACTACGGCGTTCCAAGTGGCGTGCATAAAGGCAGAGATCAAGACCAGCGTGATCGCAATATCGGAGTTATCCATGGGGCTCGGCTTATGGCGGATAGTGGCGGCTGCACGTTATGTGCGTCGGGGCATCATTGTTTGCGTAACCACATCCGTAGCATGTAGCGATTTAGATCACTCAAGGACTCCGAATCATCAATCACGCCACGTGGCGTATTCGTATCGATAAAGTGCGTACGGGTATGGAGAAACTTATTGTCGGCTGAAATAAGTATCTGCCCTGGCTCGAGCAACACTCGATGCTGAACCGATGACTGATCAAGAACGGTGTCCAGAAAGTTTAGTGCTTGGGATTGAGCCAATGTTAATGGCACTCCCGCCTTAAGGTGAGCTGACTCAATGTAGACGCGGAAGTATCTGATCAGCGGAATACCTTCATTGGAAAAGCTAAGGATGGGCGCTTTGAACAACTTTTCCTCATCTGACATGCCGCGATTTTCAAAAAAAAAGTCGCACTTAAGTTCTTCCAATATTTCTGGAAACGTCATCAACTCCGCGTATACCGCACTTGCATCAATCAGAATGCTCTCACCTCCCAAAAGTGCTTTCTGTCCGCAAGCCAGGATCAGGTAATCGATAGGTAACGGGTCGCTCACTCCATCGTTATGTACATAGGCGCCTTGGCGGGTTTGATGGTATCTCGCACCTTCCTCAATGCTCTTAGCGCCTCTGTCATAAACCTCGATCACCTTATGACCGAGATGGTTCTGCACCATCGGTACACCGAGTAAAGAACCAAACGTCCATATCAGCGATTTGAAACTTTCAAGTTTGTCGACTTCAAAACCTTCAAGAATCAAGACATGGCTTTCGTGATCGATCATGGTTCGGATTCTATCTAGTTCCTCACTTAGGACGGGTAATTGTAGAGGATTGATGTGGGCGACCTTGTTATCGAATCGAATGCCCTGTCTTTCAGACTCGAACAACTCTCTTGCGCTCAACAGCTCATCAAAAGCAACGTTTGAAAGCCTAGCCTTAGAAAATTTCTGGCGGAAATCACTGACGTTTATGCTCATCGCAGTCCTTTACGGTGGTTAGTTGGAGCGGCCATTTGACTAAGCCCACCCTTTGCGAAAAAGCGAAACTTCGTCAGCCTAGCCTTCAAGATTCGTCATGGCAGACTTCTCCTACAGGAAACATGCTTGAAGGTTTTTGCTGAGATTCGGTGGTGGAGCACCAACGCAGGCAATGACAACGGACCGTTAAGCCAACACCAATCAAAAAGTGGGAGGGGGCTTGCTCCCGATGGCGGTGTGACAGTCAGCTTATCGATCACTGACCCACTGCCATCGGGAGCAAGCCCCCTCCCACCTTTTGATCGTATTTCAGATTGAAACGGGTGAAGCCGCTCAGTCCGACATCACCACTATCGACACCCGTCGATTCTCCGTGCGCCCCGCCGCGGTGTCATTGGACGCCACCGGCTCGCTGCTGCCCAAGCCGCGCAGTTGGATGTTTTCTTCCTTCATGCCCACACTCATCAACACCGTCGCCACACTTTTAGCGCGGCGCAGGGACAGTTGCTGGTTGTAGGTTTCCTTGCCCGACGCGTCGGTGTGACCGTCGATGCGGACGCGTTCAATCCCGACGCCCAGCAGGGCCTTGCCGATGCGCTGGACGATGTCGGTGCTGGGTTGGTTGAGCGCCTCGACATCGCTGCCAAACAGCACTTTGCCGGACAAGCCGAATGCCCAGCCTTCGTCGGTCAGTTCAAAGCCTTGCTGCTTGAGAACGGCGACTTGCGCCGGGGTCAGGCCTTTGGGTGGGGCCGTCTGGCAACCGCCGAGGGCGAGCAATGACACGAGCAGGGTGATAAACATGAAACGCGCGGTCGAGAACAAGGGATCAACTCCTGTGTTTAACGTTGACGACGGGGTTCTCCGACTCCGCCGTTTGCTGGCCGCCCGAGGACAAACGCTTGGCCTGGTACATCGCTGCGTCGGCAGCATTGAGTAAGGTGCCAGGGGTGGCGCCATGATCGGGGTAGATGGCGATGCCGATACTGAGAGAGGTCAATACCTGGGTGTTGCCGGGCACGGAGATCGGCAGGTCCATGCTGGCGATGATCTTGTCGGCGATGCGCTCGGCGTCTTCGACCTTGTGCAACGGCGCCAGCAGTATGGCGAACTCGTCGCCGCCCAGGCGCGCCACCAGGTCGTCTTCGCGCAATTGCGCGCGCACACGCTCGGCGACGGCCACGAGGACGGCATCACCGGCGGCGTGGCCAAAGCTGTCATTGATCTCTTTGAAGCGGTCGCTGTCGAGGTACAGCACTGCCACTTGTTCCTTGGCCTTGGCTGCGCTGCGCAGGGCGCGGATCAAACGGCCTTCGAAGAAGGCGCGGTTGGGCAGACCGGTGAGGCTGTCGTGGTTGGCCTGGTGGGCGAGGGATTCGTTTTCGCTTTGCAAGTGGCTTTGCCAGGCTTCCATCTCGCCGAGCAAGGCGTTGAAGTCACTGCCCAGGCTGTCGAGTTCGGCGATTTTTGCCGGCGGTACGCGGCGGTCGAAGTCGCGTTCGCTGCGGGCGGCGTGGGCCACGGCGGCGAGGCTTTGCAGCGGGCCGGTGATGCCGCGCAACAAGCGTCGCGCCAGGTGCAGGGCGATCCACGCGCTGAGGGCGGTGCAGATGAAGATCCCGGCCAGGCCGCTGAGCAGGAAGCGCAACAGGCTACCGCCGTGGCCGATGAGATGGATGCTGCCGATGGTTCGCCCTTGGTGAAGGATCGGCTGGCTGATGGGTTGTTCGAGCAGCGTATGCGCCAGCTCCAGTTCCACACGCGAGAGCAGGCCGGTATCCGGGCGTATCCATTGCGCCAGCAACTTGCCATTGGCATCGAGGACTTCGGCCTGGGCCACCTCTTCGGTGGAGGCAATCAGGCTGAGGGCTTCGGTGGCTGCGGCGCTGTCGTTGAACACCACCGCCGCTTCCACGGTGTAGTTGATGGAGCGCGCGATCAGGTGCAGGTTGTGTTCGGCATACACCCGCAGCGCCAACACACCCAGCAGGGTCAGGGACACGCTGGCCAGGGTCACGGCCAACAGCGCGAGGATCAGATGCCCTCGGCCGATGACCGAGCGCAGCGTCGGTCGCACCTTGGCGCCGCTCATTGCGCGGGCGCCCGGCGACGGGACAGTTGCAAGACGCTGGGGTGAATGCGCACGCCACTGCGGGCCACGGAGTCCAGGTTGACTTCGAAGGACACCTGTTGATCCCCCACCCGCAAGCAGAACAGGCTGCCCACGGTGCACTGGTCGCCGCCTTCGCTGATGCTGAGCACTGGGTGGCCGATTAATGCGGCAAACAGGTGGCTGCGCTCATCCGCGGTGAGTTTGCCGATGTACACCGCATCGCACGCGGTGACGATATCGGGATGGTTGGCCAGCAGGCGCTGCACCACGACCGGACGGCCGGTGGCCTGGGTAGTGCCTTTGATCAGGTCGTCGGTGTACTGGGTCGGGCCGACGATACACAGGCGCAATTGCGCCGGCTCGACTGGCCAGCGGGCATAACTGAGGATGCCAAGCACCACTTGGGTGACCGCCTGGGCGCGCTGGTCTGCAAGGTCTGCGGGATCGGGCGCCTGGGCGAAGGCGTGCGGCGCGAGCACACACAGGAATGCCAGCAGCAGGCGTCTCCAGCTCAAACTTCGCTCTGTGGGCGAGACGGCCACGTTCATGCAGCGATACTCTCAGGTGTTTTCGGGGTGATGCCGCAACGATAGCACAGCGTCGGATATTTCTGACTCCTGACCCAACTCCAGCATCAACCCACTCAAGCGCTTGACCTTGCGCCGCACGGCCTCTTCAAACACGCCGCCCCGGGGTTCGATCAAGCTGAACCAGCGTTTGGCACGGGTGATGCCGGTGTAGATCAACTCTTTGGTGAGCACCGGGTTCAGCGCATCCGGCAGGATCAGCGCCGTGTGGGTGAACTCCGAGCCCTGGGATTTGTGCACGGTCATGGCGTACACGGTTTCCACATCATTCAGACGGCTGGGCAGCACAAAACGCACGCCGCCCTGGCCATCGTTACGTGGGAACGCTACGCGCAGCACTGGGGGGCCGCCGTCGCTTTCGGGCAGTTTCAGCGCGATGCCGATGTCACCGTTCATCAAGCCCAGGCCGTAATCGTTGCGGGTCATCAGCACCGGGCGCCCTTCGTACCATTGCTCGTCGCCTTCGATCAGGCGCACCTTGCGCAGGGCGGCGGTGATGCGCAGGTTGAGGCCTTCAACGCCCCAAGGGCCCTTGCGTACCGCGCAGAGCAGTTGGAAAGCATCGAAGGCTTGCAGCAGTTGTTGCGCCCAGTGGGTCCAGGCGGTGTCTTCGCGCGGGGTGTCGGCGGATGGCCGGGCGCTTTGCAACAGATTGAGGTAATAGCGATAGCCCTCGGCACCATCACCCTGTCCGTCCAGTACCAGACGCTCCAGGGCGTAATCGTGTTCGCCTTTGAGGCTGACGCAAAACAGATCATCGTGACTACGCGCCGCCAGCAGCTTGCGGGCTTCTTCAGCGTTTTGCTGGTTGACCCAGCGCGCCAGTTGGCCGATGCCACTGCCTTCGCCGAAACGGCGTGAGTAACGCAGCATCACCACTTGCTGGGCCAGGGGATGGGTACCGTCGAGGTCTTCCTGCAAGCCACTGGCACTGAGGTCTTCGCCACTGACGGCTTGCAGCCACCGGCGGGTCTCGGCGCTGTAGAAGCCGGCTTCGGCATCACGGCACAAATCACCGAGTACGGCGCCCGCTTCTACCGACGCGAGTTGATCCTTGTCGCCCAGTAATACCAGGCGAGCATGGGGTGGCAAGGCGTCGAGCAGGTTGGCCATCATTTCCAGGTCGATCATCGAGGCTTCATCCACGACCAACACATCCAGGGGCAACGGGTTACCGATGTGGTGACGGAAATGCCGCGTGCCTGGGCGACTGCCCAGTAGCCGGTGGACGGTGGTGACCTGGGTCGGGATTTTTTCCTTCACGTTGTCCGGCACTTTCAGCGACAGCACTTGCTGGCTGATGGACTCGGTGAGGCGTGCGGCAGCCTTGCCGGTGGGCGCGGCCAGGCGAATGCGCAACGGGCTGCCGCTTTCGACAGACGGCGCCTGTAACAGCGCGAGCAGGCGCACCACGGTGGTGGTCTTGCCGGTGCCGGGCCCACCGGTGACGATGCTGAATGCACCGCGAGTGGCCAGGGCGCAGGCGAGCTTTTGCCAGTCGATCACGCCGTCGGGCGGCGGTTGGTCGAACAGGCTGTCCAGGCGCTGCGGCAAATCGGCGGCGACACGTTCCTGGGTGGCGAGCCGCAGGCGCAAGGCGGTGTCGATGCGCCTCTCGTAGGTCCAGTAACGGCGCAGGTACAGGCGTTTGCCGGACAGCACCAAGGGGCGACTTTGGGCGGATTCGCTGCCATCGACTGCCAACGCGACCAAGTGGCTGGCAGCCAGCGCATGGCACCAGTGGGCGCCGTCCAGGCCTTCCAGCAACTGCGACGGCAGCAGCATGGCGCCGGTTTGCAGGTCGCCTTCAGGCGGCAACGACAGGGCAAAGTCCGGTGCCTTGAGGGTTTCGAAGAGGTCGAGGCAGACGTGGCCATGGCCCAATTGATGGCTGGTCAGCGCGGCGGCCAGCAGTACCAGCGGGTCAGCGTGCGGGTCAAGCTCGTGAAGGAAGCCGACGAAGGCTTTGTCCAGGGCGCGCAACCAACCGCGATCGACCCAACGCTCCAGCAGTTGCACCAGGTCGGCGGCGCGACTGAGCGGCATCAACGCCTCCAGCGGTAACGGCGACAGGCTCATAACAGCACTCCTTGTTCCCAGGCGGGCTCAACCTTGGGCGGGAGGGTCTTGCCCTGGAACAGCAGGTCCAGGCCTTCGATCAGGTCCCGTGGCGGTCGGGTGAAATACGCACCCTGGCTCGCGGACCGGGTTCCGCGCAGGAACAGATACAGCGCACCGCCGACATGGCGGTCGTAGTCGTAGTCCGGCAGGCGCGCCTTGAGTTGGCGGTGCAGGGCCAGCAGGTAAAGCACGTATTGCAGGTCGTACCGATGTTCGAGGATCGACTGTTCCATGGCGTCCTGGGTGTAGGCCGAATCGTCGGGGCCGAGCCAGTTGGATTTGTAATCCGCTACGTAATAGCGGCCGTCATGTTCGAAGGTCAAGTCGATAAAGCCCTTGAACATACCGTTGAGCAGCACGGGTTCGGCGGCAACGCGGGACACGCCGCTGTGGGTGTACTGGCAAACCAGTTTGTCGAGGGCGAGTACGTCGACTTTGTGGCTGGCGAACCAGAACTCCATTTCGATCTGGTACTGCTGCAAACCGTTGAGGGAAACGTGACCGTTATCCACCGGCAATGGCGTTTGCAACAGGTGGCCGAGCCAACCGCTGAGGGTGATGATCCAGCCTTCCCAGTTACGACGATTGCAGCGGGCGCCCACGGCCTTTTCGATGGCCTCGGGTGTGACGTTGAAGCCCTCCTCCCCTGCCCACTCGAGCAGACCGTGAAGGAAAGTCCCTGGGTTAGGACCGCGTGGGAAACGGTGGATGTCGCCGCCGGACGCCGCCACTTCGCGGGGGGCATCGGGGTCGAGGCGCTCGTCATCGAACAGCTTCTGGGCCTGGGGGCTTTCCGGCGCTTCGAGCGTGGCGGCACTCATGCTGTCGCCGATACGCAAGGCGCTGTAGGAGGCAATCCACCAGTTTTCCGCGGCCTTGCGCTTGGGCAGCAAGGGCGCCCGCAGTGTGGCTTCGTTGCGGGGTGGGTGGAAGACGATGGGTTGCGCTTCGGGCACCTGCGCATAGTCGATGGCAGGGCAACCTGCTTGCAGGTCCAACAGCCAGCGCGCCAGACCGGCAGACTCCCCCAGCGAAGCACCAGCGCCGAGCAGATAGCCCAACGCCGACAGGTGCAACACGGAGCTATTGCTGTTGCCACGCTTGAGGTCAGCGATGCCCAGCCAGCATGCATGCTTGGCGCGGGTCAGGGCGACATACAACAGGCGCAGGTCTTCGGCCAGGCGCTCGTTGTCGGCCTGGGCGATCAATTCGGGCGTAGGGCGCAGGCTGACGTGGGATTTGCCGTGTTCATCGTGGTAGTGCAGCGGCAAGCGGCTGCCGTCGACCGGTTTGGCCGAGCAGATGAAAGGCAGGAAAACCAGGTCGTACTCCAGGCCTTTCGACTTGTGGATCGTCACCACCTTGACCAGTTGCTCATCACTTTCCAGGCGCAGGATTTGTTCTTCACCCGCCTGGCCGGAGAGTGCCAGGTGTTCCGCCAGGTGTCGGATCAGTGCCTGTTCGCCGTCCAGTTCCGAGGCTGCCTGTTGCAGCAATTCGCTGAGGTGCAGCAGGTTGGTCAGCACCCGTTCGCCATCACTGCGTGCAATCAGGGTTTGCGGCAGTTTGAAGTCGTGCAGCAGGCGGCGCAGCATCGGCAGCACGCCTTGGGTCCGCCAGATCGCGCGGTAGCCACGGAACTGCATGACACGGCTTTCCCACGCAAGCTCATCCTGGTTCAGACGCTCCAGTTCCGGCAACGACAGGTTCAGCGTGACGCAGGCCAAGGCGGCGCGCAGCGGGCGCTCGACATCCGGCTCGGCGCAGGCCTTGAGCCAGGCGAGCAGGTCGTGGGCTTCCTGGGCGGCGAAGACCGAGTCCTTATCGGAGAGGTAGACGCTGCGTACGCCACGGGCTGCCAGTTCGGTGCGCACGGCTTGGGCTTCCTTGCCGTCGCGAACGAGAATGGCGATGTCTGACGGAAGCACACCGGTGAAGCTCACGTCCGGCCGTAGGAAACCGGCGGTACCTTGCTGCCCGCCGTTGAGCAATTCAACAATGTGCGTGGCACAGGCGGCCGCCAATTGCTGACGATAAACCGCATTGGACACTGGCTGGTCGGTAGGTAAGTGCCAGAGGTTCATGGCCGGCAGCGTTTGCCCATTAACCTGCAATTGTTCCTTGCGGCCCTGGGACAGCACCGAGTGGAAAGGCACCGGGTTTTCACCGTTGGGCTCGCGGAACAGGAACGCACCGCGACCTGTTTCTGCACGCTGGAATACGTGATTTACCGCCTCGACCATCGCATGGCTGGAGCGGAAGTTGGTGCCCAATGTGTGGTGGCGACCGGTAGTGGATTGTCGGGCGCGCAGGTAGGTGTAGATGTCGGCGCCACGGAAGGCGTAGATCGCTTGCTTGGGATCGCCGATCAGGAACAGCCCGCTGTCGAGGTGGTTTTCTTCGATGCGATAGATGCTGTCGAAGATGCTGTATTGCACCGGGTCGGTGTCCTGGAATTCATCGATCAAGGCCACCGGAAACTGCTCGCGGATCACACTGGCCAAGCGTTCACCGCCGTCGGCTTGCAGGGCGGCGTTGAGGCGGATGAGCATGTCGTCGAACCCCATCTCGGCGCGGCGACGTTTTTCGTCCTCGAAGCGTTTGCCCACCCAGCCGGCGGCGTGTTGCAACACGGCGGCGTCGGGGGTCGGCAGCGCATCAAGGGCGGCCTTGAGGCCGGCCATGGCGTCGATACCGGGATGCTGCGGCGGCTCGCCCTTCCAGGCTTCGGCCATACCGTCGGGCGTGAGGCGGGTGAAACCGGTACCGATGTCCAGTTGCTCAAGGGTTTCGTCAGCGGCCCAGGCGCTGATCTTTTCGAACCAGGGCTCGAAGTAACGGGCTTGCATCTTGCGGCCGTCGACGGTTTTTGCGGCCACGGCTTGCAGGCAGATATCGCGCAGTTCGGCGGCCCATTGTTGCCAGGGGGCCTTGAGCGTTTGCAGTGCTTCGCGGCGTTCCTGCAGGCACGCGTTGATCAGCTCGGCGGGCTCGCGGGTTTCACCCGTCGGCCGTTCGCTGCCAAATAGCGCACGTACTCGCGGCATTAACGCGGCGGGGCCGCCCCAGTTGCTGCGCACCCAGTTGAGGGCGTCGTCGTGCATCGGGTAGCAGAACAGCCGCCAGTAATCGCGCAACACTTCGCCGAGCAGGTCGCTGTGGTCGGTTTCCAGGGTCTGGGTGAACAGGCTTCCGCTGTCGAAGGCATGTTCGCGCAGCATGCGCTGGCACCAACTGTGGATCGTCGAGACGGCGGCTTCATCCATCCACTGGGCGGCGATGTCCAGTCGGTTGGCGCAGGCAGGCCATTGTTCGGGTGGGTACTCGGCGCGCAGATCGGCGATCAGGGCATCGGGCTGTTCGATTTCTTCGCGAAAAAAGCGTGCGGCTTCGGCCAGGCGGATGCGGATGCGTTCGCGCAGCTCCTTGGTGGCGGCGTCGGTGAAGGTCACCACTAGGATTTGCGGCGGCAGCAATTCACGGCCGAAGCCTGCTTCGTCGCCACCGTGGCCGAGGACCAGGCGCAGGTAGAGGGCGGAGATAGTGAACGTCTTGCCGGTACCCGCGCTGGCTTCGATCAGCTGGCTGCCTTTGAGCGGGAAGGCCAGGGCCAAGGGTTTACGGGTCATGCGCCGTCCTCGCCGGTGAGTGATCGCCATGGTGCGTTGAGCAAGGGGCGATACAGGGTTTCGCACCAACCTTCGAACTCTTCGCTGGCGATCAGTGTGGCGTAGTCGGGGAATCGCCGGGTGAGCGCCGGGGTTTCGCGACGCTCGCCATGGTTGGTCAGGCCATCGCCTTCGTAGGTTTTACTGGCGGCGGCTTCGGCCTTGACTGGGTCGGTTTGGCTGAGCCACGCGAAGGCGGTTTTCACGGCAACGGGTAGCGGTTTGCTCATTCCGGTATGCCAGGCCAGCAGCAGGTTGCAGAGGATTTCCCGTGCATTGGATGTATCCAGTGGTGGCAGGAGCAGGGTGTCGTCGCTGGCCACCAAGCCAGTGCTTAACGGCAAGCCGCAGGCGCAGGCAACCACGTGATTGACCCAGGGGCGAATCAGGCGATGCCACTTGCGGGTCTTGATCGAGCCGATGCTGTTGGGAATGGTGGTGACGCTGAGCAGCCCGCCATCACTGCGCCGATGCAATCCGCTGATCCAGCCTTCCAACTGAACGCCATGATGCTCAAAACTGACGGGTTCGGCGCCGGGGTGCGGGGTGGGCCAAAGGGCCAGTAATTGCTGGTAGCGGCGCAGCAGGTCGGGCAAGGGCTCGATCAGTTCGTTACGCAGGCATTCGCCAAAACCGACCATCGGCAACAGGCCACTGCCTTGCAGACGCAGGGCTTGGGCATTCAGCGCCTGGTCGAGGTGATCGGGTTGGGTGAGTGCAGCGCTGAGCAGGCTGTCGCTCAGGCTGTAGCGTTGCAGTGCGTCGAGAACGAAGGGCTCTTCGTCGGCCAGCGGGACTTCGGCGGCCTCGAAGAATACTTTCAGGCGTTGGCTGAAGAAGTGTTTGACCGGGTTACGCAGGAAGTCTTGGAGCTGGCCGAGGCTCAGGGGCTCTTCCTGTTGGTGGGGAGCCAGGTCGTGTTCGGTTGGGAGGGCATCGGACGCTTCGTGGAGCAACTGCCATTCGCGCGCGTAGCTGAACAGCGCATCGCCCTCATGGAAATAGCGGGCGCTGAACGGTTGCAGCGGATGCTCTTGTGTCATGGCATCGATCAGTGGCTCGTCGCTGTTTGCGTGGTGCCAGCCACTGGCGAGATGGTCACGCAGTTGACCGATCAGTACCGAGGCAGGGCGATCACTGTTGTCACGGATGCTACGGCCGACCCAACTGATGTACAGCTGGTCCCGGGCTGAAAGCAGGGCTTCGAGCAGCAGGTAGCGGTCGTCTTCACGGCGTGAGCGGTCGCCGGGGCGGTAGTCACTGCCCATCAGGTCGAAGTCCAGCGGTGGTTGCGCACGTGGGTAATCACCGTCGTTCATGCCGAGCAGGCAGACGAGCTTGAAGGGGATCGCACGCATGGGCATCAGGGTACAGAAATTGACAGCTCCGGCGAGGAAGCGCTGGGACAGGCGGCCTTGGTCGAGGCCGGCCAGCCAGGCTTCACGGACTACAGTGAGGGGTAACTCGTCCTGCAGACCTACGGACTCGCAGGTTTCCAGCCAGGTTTCTCTGAGTTGTTCGAGTTGGCCCAGCAGGTAATCGTCGTGTTCGCTGCTGGGCAGGAAGAACAGTTGCATCAGGCGTTGCAGACGCTCACCCCACACCCTCGGAGGTGCGGGTTGGGACAGGGCTTGGTGGGCGTCGTTGAGTGCGTCGAGCAAGGCGACCAATGGGCCGATCAGCGCGGCGTCCAGACCACCTATTTCGTCGTAGGGCTCGATGCCGTCACACGCGGCTCCGGTGCCTACGGCGTAACCGAGCAGCATACGGCGCAGGCCGAAACGCCAGCTGTTTTGCTCCAGCTCCGTTGGCAGGCCTAGGCCGGCACGTTGTTCGGCGTTAAGCCCCCAGCGGATGCCGGCACCTTCTATCCAGCGGTGCAATGTGGGCAGGTCGCGTTCCTTGATGGCAAAGCGTTCGCGTAGGGCCGGAACATCAAGCAGGTCGAGAATCTCGCTGACGGGGAAGCGGCTGTCGGGGAGTTTCAGCAGGTGTTCGACGGCGATGAGCAGTGGGTCGCGGCCACGTTGGCCCTGGTCGGTCAGGGTGAACGGGATGAAGCGCGGGTCATTGCGCTCGAGCTGGCCGAACACGGCGCGGATGTGCGGCGCGTAACTATCGACGTCGGGAACCATGACGATGATGTCCCGGGGGCGCAGCGCGGGGTCCGCACTGAAGCGTTGGAGCAGTTGATCGTGGAGGATTTCCACTTCGCGTTGGGCGCTGTGGGCGATGTGGAAGCGGATTGAGGTGTCGCGGTCCAGGTCGACGGCAGGCCAAAGCTCGCGGGTTTCGTTGAGCGGGCGCAGTTCGAGGATGTCGTCCTGGAGCTGGTTGAGCAGTGTGGTGGGCTCGCTGTCGCTGAACAGGTCGATACGACCATCGCGGAAGGCAGCGCGGTAGCTGTTGGGGTCGTCGTAGCTGTCCAGCAGGCTGATGTAGTCGCGGCCCTGTTTGCCCCAGGCAGCCAGCAGCGGGTGGGCGTGCTGGTGCAGGGTTTGTGGGTCGATGGTGACCGGCATGCCACTCTTACGCGCTTGGCGTTTGTATTCGTTACGCAGCAGGTCTTTGTCGGCGACGATGTCTGACCAATGGTGGCGACAGGGGTTGTGCACGCAGAGTAAAACTTGGCTGAATCGTGCGAGACCGGCGAGGGCTTCGAGTGCCTGCGCAGGTAACGAGGAGATGCCAAAAACGATGACTCGGGATGGAAGGCCTGGGGGCGCGTGCTCGAGTGTGTTTATGCGCTCAATAAAGCGCTGGTGAACGCCTGCACGACTTTCGGCCATGCCTTCTTCACCTACATCCAACAGCAGCGCACGCCACAGCTCGGCTTGCCAGCAGTTAGCGAGGTTGAGGGGTTTGGACTCGCCTCGGCCATTGCGCAGTTGGTGACGGCCAGCAGCCCAGTCTTCCAGCCAATCGGCACGGTAAACTTGGTATTGGTCGAACAAATCAGCCAGGCGCTCGGCGAGTTGATAGCGTTTTCGCAAATCAGTGTCGTGGGTGAGGAAACGCTGCAGCGGTTCGAAGTGCGGCTGATCGATAAGCTCCGGGAGCAGGCGCATCAGGCGCCAGGTCAGTGGGGCTTTATCGAGCAGGGACTTGGGGGGGATTTCGTCACGGCCCAGGACCATGCGGTACAGCTGCCACATGAAGCTGCCGGGCAGTTGCACGTCGATTGCTGCGGCGATTCCACAACCGCCCATATCATCATCTTCAGGATCTTCAGCCAAAGCCAGCTTGAGCCACTGGGCGATGCCGTTGCTTTGCACCAAGGCGATTTCGTTTTCCAGGGGAGCCAGTGGGTAGCGGCGCATCCAACTGACCACCAGGCTGCGCAGTTCGTCCAGGCGGTTGCCGTGAACCACCATGAATCCAGCACTGAGGGACGTCGCGTCCGGCATAACGGCTTCCTTGGGAAAAGCAAAAATCGAAGGTGCGACTTTAGCACTGTGGGCAGTTATTGGCGGAATTGGCATGTGTTAGACATTTTCGACCGCCCAAAACAAAACCCCATCTGCTTTCGCAAATGGGGTTTCGGAATTTAATCTTGACGATGACCTACTCTCACATGGGGAAACCCCACACTACCATCGGCGATGCATCGTTTCACTACTGAGTTCGGGATGGGATCAGGTGGTTCCAATGCTCTATGGTCGTCAAGAA